>DATMZL010000970.1:0-2492 GCA_035607075.1 Polyangia bacterium | reverse complement strand
CGGCCGTCGCCGTTGCAGTCCTGGAAGCCGTGATAGCAGACCGCGATGTCGCACGCGTGTGAACGATTGCAGCGTGGCGTCGCGTTCGCGACAGTGCACGCGTGACAGGTGTCCGCGCCACAACCGAGATCGGGCCTGTCGATCGAAACGCAGCCGCCTTCGCAGCGCTTGAATTCGGGCTCGCACGCCAACGCCGCCGACGCCGGCGCGCCCTCGCCCGCTGCCGTTCGCTCGGACGCGTAACGCGCCGACGCGCCGCGGAGGCCGGCCGGCATCACGCCCGCGATCGCCACCAGCGCAAGCAAGGCGACACCCGCCGAGGCCACGATCAGCCAGCGGACCTTCGATCGCCGCGGCGCCTCCGGCGTCACCGGCTCGGTCCTCGAAGCGGCCCCCGCGCCCGATTCGTTCCCCGGGCCGACATCTGCGGGCGGCGTCTTACCGCCCAGCACGTGCGTGGGCTCCAACCCACGGTCGACGGCAGCCTGCTGGACGGAACGGAGGTGGGACTGGACGAAATTCTTGGCCGAGTCCTGCTCGACGTCGAAGCGATAGTGCATGAACACGGCGACGTCGTCTCCGCTCACGCGGTCGGGCTGGTGCGAGAGATGATCCTCGAGGTCCCGCTGCAGCCGCCCGGCCGTCGCGTACCGCTGATCGCAATCGGCCGCGATGGCGCGCGCGCAGATCGCCGCCAGGTCGGCCGACACGTTCGCCTCCGCCGGCAACGGCGGAAGTTTTTTCGCGATCAGATCCGCGATCACCTCGTCTTCCGACGCGCGGGCCCAGAAACGCCGCCCGGCCAGCACCTCCCACAGCGCGACCCCGACGGCGAAGACGTCGACCCGTCGGTCCAGCGGTTGCTGAAGGAATTGCTCCGGCGGCATGTACCGAAGCTTCCCCTTCGCGGCGCCCGTCCGTGTCTCGACCTCCGACCCCTGCGCCTTCGCGATGCCGAAATCGAGCACTTTGATCTGGCCGTCGAACGTCACGAAAATGTTGTGAGGCGAGGCGTCGCGATGAACGAGGTTCAGCGGTGTGCCGTCGTAGTCGCGCAGGTCGTGCGCTGCGTGCAGCCCGGCCAGCGCCTTGGTCAGGATGTAGATGAGCAAGCTCCGCGGCGCGGGCAGCCCGTCGTCCCAGAGGATCTTCGAGAGCGGCTTGCCCTCGAGGTACTCCATCACCATCGTCGGCGTGCCCTGGTAGTCGCAGACCTCGTGGACCTGAACGACGTTGGGATGCGCGAGGCGCGCCGACACCCGCGCTTCCTCCAAGAACATGCGGTGCGAGTCGGGATCGCCGACCAGCGACGGCCTCATCATCTTGAGGACGACCAGCTTGCTGAACCCGCGGGGTCCCTTCGCCAGCGCCAGATGCGCGACGCCCATGCCGCCGCGGCCGATCTCCTTGAGAAGCTCGTACCGCGCACCGGCTGTGGGCGTGAGGCTGTCGAGTTTTTCTGAGCTCATTTCTGGCGGCGGCGTCTGTCGAAGCCGATCGTCATCAGGAGCCCATCGCCCGGGCCCAACACAAAGCAAGCGGCGGACTGCCGTGCCGGGTATCGGCAGCTGGAGCGCATCTCATAAATCACTTCCGTCGCTGGCCGGCGGCGGGCGGCGTCGGTCGTCGTCACAATCCGTCGCTCGCCGTCACGAAGCGACGCCGCGATGTGAGGACGCGTCCCACTAAGTAGGCATTTCAGCGGTCGGACGGCCGCCAATCCCGCGGTGACGCAACAGGCACGGCCGTTGCTGAACGGGACGTCTGCGCCCGCGGTGGGCGAGCGCCTCGAAGCGAAAGGACGACTGCGATGAAACGGATCGTTGTTGGTGTGTTTGGTGTGTGGTCCCTGGGCCTGGGCATTGCCGGCTGCGGTGAGCAGAACGCGCCGGCGAGCGGGCCCGACGACGAGGAAGTCACGGGCGCGATCTGCACGGGCATCAATTGCATAGGACCGCTTCCCGACGCCATGGTCGAGATCAGCGCCGGGGTCCGTCACACCTGCGTTCGGTGGCGATATGGCCGCGTCTTCTGCTGGGGCGGCGCCGACCAGCTGCAAGCGGGATCGCCCCAGACGCAATTCCCGTGTCTGATCCGCGATGGGCTCGGCAACGTCATCGCGACGCACGCCTGCGTCAGCGCGCCGACCCAGATCGCCGGATCGTACAAGCAGGTCGACGCTGGCGCGATCCACACGTGCGCGTTGAACTCCGACGGCACCGCCGCCTGCTGGGGCAACGCCGATCGCGGTGCGATTGGCATCGCGAACGGCATATTCAGCGGCAGCCCGCAGCCCCTGACGCAGGTCGCGGGCGGGATCGTCTTCTCGTCGATCAGCGCCGGTGTTAATTCGTCGTGCGGCACGACGCCGGACGGCCGCATCTTCTGCTGGGGCGCCATGGTCACCGGCAGCGCGTGGCAACAGTCGAAGCAGGGTATGGGCGCCGGCCCCGGTCTGGGGGCGGGCTTCCCGACATGGTGGGATTTCGGCG
>DATMZL010001691.1:0-2383 GCA_035607075.1 Polyangia bacterium | reverse complement strand
CCCGTGTCACCGCCGGTGCCGCCGCCGTTGTTACCCGCGCTCCCGGTGGCTCCGCCGCCGCCCGTCGTGCCCGCCATGCCCGTCGTGCCCGCCATGCCCGTCGTCCCGCCCATGTCGGTCGTGCCGCCCATGCCCGTCGTGCCGCCACTGCCGGTCGTGCCGCCTGCGCCATCGTCCGCGGCCACCTCGCGCATGGGCGCGTCGAAGTCGCTACCGGCGTCGGGGTCGCGCGTGATCCACATGTCCATCGGCGTCGACCCACTGCAAGCGAAGAGACTGCACGCGAGCCACCCCGAGAACGCGACGGCGCGCCTCGTCTTCCCGGTGATCCGCAACAGCCGCATCGCGCGCATGCGGCACGGTAGCAAGTGCAAGCAACGTCCGCAAGAACGCGCCGGAAAGTGTTAGGGCGCTCGTCGCGCGCGCGCTATCTTCCCGGCACCATGGGCCAGCGCGCTGCCGCGAAACGGGTGGTTGGTGTCTGCTTCGTCATCCTCTTCACGACGGGCCTCGTTTCGTGCGCGGAGAAGACGCCGCCGCCGAAGGCGGTGCAGGCTACGGCGCCGCTGACGACGCCGGTCGCGACCGGCGTTCAGGCCGGTGCCCCTGTCGAGTTCGTGGCGGCGGCGGCCGCGCGTCAGTATCTGCTCGGGACCGTCGCGATCACGTCGGTGGATCGGCTGCTGGGGAACGGCAGCAAGCTCGTCGGACAGGCGATGCCGCTGCCGATGGACCCCGCCGGTCTGCGCGACATGATCCTGTCGCAGGCCGGATTGCCCCCCGAGGTTTCGGTCAACGTCGACTTCGCGAGTCCCAGCGCCGCCGCTTTCGTCGCGCTGGACGTGAAGGGGAAGAGCGGTGCGGTGCTCGCGGTTCCGGCGCGCGGCCCCGCCGAGGCGCAGAAGATCATCGATGCGCTCGGCAAGAAGATCTCGACGCGCGGCGAAGCGACCCTCATCGAAGGAAACACGGGCGGGCGCGGCTGGCTTTACAAGGCCGGCAACGTCGTCGTGCTCAGCGACGAGATCGATGCGCTCGCGCGCGGCGCGCAGCTGACGCTGGAGGCGCGCCGCGCCGGCGCAGACGACGTTACCGCGGTCCTTTATCCCGACGCGATCGCGCGCGCCAACGGCACCGACGTCAAGAGCGCGATCGATCGCTTCCTCAAAGAGATGCAGGAGAAGCAGGCGCTGACCGACGGCGCCACCGGCGGCGACAAGGCCGCTCAGGACCGCACGCTCGAGGCGCTGGGTGAGGCGCTCGCGCTCGCGGGCGACGCGTCCAGCATCGAGATCGGCTTGCTCGCCGATCCGACGCGTGGTCTCGCCGTGCGCGCGCGGTTCAACGCGCGCGCGGGCACGAAGCTGGAGTCCGTCGCGAAGGAGGTCAAGCCGTTCAAGCTCGATCCGGCCGTCGCCACGACGAGCACCGCCGGGCGGTTTCTGGTGGGCGCGAACAGCCTGGGGCCGTTCTGGCGCGGCGTGCTCGCGACGTACCGCGATCGCCTCGCGGCCGACAAGCAGAAGGGCGCCGCGGCGGCGCTGGCGTACTACGACGCCGTGGTGGCGGCGCTGGCGGGACAGCAGTCGACGAGCTTGTCGCTGGTCAAGGAGCCGCCCTATCTGAGCGGCGCGTTCTCGATCCCGCTCAAGGATGCGGCCAGCGCCGGCAAGGTGGCGACGGCGCTCGCGGCGCTGGACAACGCGGCAGCGTCGGCGCTGTTGCGCGCGCAGCTGGGCGACACGTCGTCGATCGAGTGGACGGTCAAGAAGGAGGCCGTCGGCAAGCTGAAGACGCAGCACTTCAAGGTGAAGATGAAGAAGAAGCCGGCCACCGCGAGCGATCTGTCGAAGCGGCTGCTGGCGCAGACGCTGGACCTCTACTGGACGGTGGCGGACACGCGGATGTTGCTGACGCTGGGCAAGGACGCGAAGACGCGGCTGACCGCGATCGCGACGGGCAAGGCGCCAGCCGAGACGAACAAGACGCTGGCCGACGCGCAGGCGGCCGCCGTCGCGCGTGACCTCTTCTATTACCTGGATGTGACGCCGGTGCTCGCGGTGGCGGGATCGCTGACCGACGAACAGCGGCTGATCGCGCTGGGCAAGGGCGGGGGCAACGCGATCCCGGTGATCTTCACGGCGGGCGGCGACGGCGCCGGCAAGCTGTGGACGGTCGACATGACGATTCCTCCGTCGGCGTTCGCGGGGATCGGGTCGCTGGTCGCGGCGGGCATGACTGGCGCGAACTAGTACCTCGCCCCAGTGATTTTGATCGGTTGCCGGAGGCGGGGTAGCTCGTCCTCCGGCACCAAGACCGCGATGCTTCGCGCCTGGCGCGGTGTGCGGGTGATGAGTCCGAGCCGCTCCAAGGTCTTCACCAT
>DATMZL010000953.1:0-10745 GCA_035607075.1 Polyangia bacterium | reverse complement strand
TGGCCGTCGTCGCCGCCGGCGCGGCCGCGACGGGCGTTTACTTCATGACCCGCTCCGACGACGTGTCGGTGCGGCTGGTGCCGCCGTGAAGCGACACGCCGCAGGCGCGCTGCCGCTCCTTCTCCCGTTGCTCCTGCTCGCCGCCGGTTGCAAGCAGCCGCAGGCGCAGCTCCGCCTGCGGTTTCCCGTCGACGCCGACGCGGGCGTCGATGCCGGCGCCTGCTATCAGCAGACCAGCCTGAAATGCGTCAACTACCTGCAGTTCACCGCGGGCCGGGACGAATCCAGCAGCCACTGCAACCGCGTCGAGGTCGAGCTCGGCGATCTCTGCGACCTCGCGAAGGTCGCCGAAGGGCAGGAGGTGTTCAAGCTGTCGCCAGACACGCCGCTGCCGATCACGATCGAAGGCCTGCGCGTCTATCCGGCGACCGGCTGCAGCTCGACCGCCGCGTGTCCGCCGCGCCGGATTTTCTCGGGGACGACGGTCCTGGAAGGAAAGATCGGCGACTACCGCGACGGCGTCATCGATCTGCCGGTGACGGTGATCGAGCCCTGCGGCGTGCCGGAGTACTTCTACCCACTTCCCGACGGCGGGACGTCGACATGCGAACAGGTCTGTGGCGCGTCGCCGGTGGTGTGCGCCAACGTCGAGCACGGCTGCCTTTGCCGGGGCGACCCGGCCACCGGGAATGCAGCCCGGGCTATGGACGGCGGACAAGGTGGTATTGACTCCGGTCCATAGCCTGCGTCGCCGGCGGACCGCGTCGAGGCCCCGGTTTCCGGGGCCCGTCGGTTGGCGTGGGCCTTGCTGTTGCGACGCTCCGTAGCTTTCGCCCTTCTCTACCGACAGGAGCCCGAATGAAAACCCGACACCTGACCGCGATACTCATCGTCGCCGGCGCTGCTGGCTTCGCGCTCGCTGCGTGTTCGACCGACACGTCGAACCTGGATCCCAACGTGGCGGCGCGTCTCCGCAACAACCTTCCCAGCGCTTGCACCGCCGAGACGATCGCGGCTTGCCCGGCCCTCGAGGTCGCGCAGTGCCCGAACGGACAGGAGCCGGTGATCGACTACTCCGCGGACTGCTGCCCGCACTTCACTTGCCAGCCGCTCTGCCAGACGCCGCAGGCGCGGACCTGTCCGATGACGCCGGCGCCCGTCTGTCCGGCGCACACCAAGCTGTGGATCGGCACGGCTGTCGAGGACTGTTGCCCCGCCTATCGCTGCGAGCCGGACGGCACGATGTGCGATCCGGCGAACGGCGAGAAGTGCGGCTGCGACGCGACCAACGTCGCGTGCACGCTGGCGCTGCCGTACTGCGGGCCGAACGTGCAGCCGATCGTCGTCGGCGAGACGGCGGACTGCTGCCCGATCTACCAGTGCCCGTGCGCCGTCGTGGTCGACGCGACGACGGGGATGACGACGAACGGGCCCAACTGCGGCTGCACGACGCCCAACTGCAAGATGGGTGAAGAGGTCGTCTGCGACAAGAAGGACGTCTGCGGCGGTCCGTGCACGTGTCAGCCGGCGCGCGGCGTCTGCAAGGCCGACACGGATTGCGCGGCCGATGCGCGCTGCGATCTCACGAACTGCCGTCTGCCGCCGGTCGCGGCGGCGCCGAACGCGCCGACCTGCGATCCGACCAAGTGCGGTCCGCAGCTGGGCCTGCCGACGATCATGTGCACCGACGGCTCGGTCGGCGGCTCGACGGGGCGCTGCCTGCTGAACGCGGACGGCAGCTGCGGTTGGGAGATCCGGCCGTGCCCGACGGATTGCTACGGCATCTGCGTGCCGAACATCCAGCGCGGCTGCAAGGCCGACACGGATTGCCCGACCGGCCAGCAATGCAACATCGCCTGCACGGGCTGGGGTTGCAGCGCGGGCGGCACGCCGACCACGACCGATCCGTCGACCGGGATGACGGTGCCGCCGGACGCGACCTGCGGTTGCACGGCGGCCGATCCGTCGTGCATGTGCGACGCGACCGGAAACTGCAAGGGCCAGATCTGCGAGGGCACGTGCGCGCCGAAGCCGCCGACCTGCGATCCGAAGAATCCGGTCGCGTGCCCGACGTTCGCGCCGGTCTGCCCGAACGGCGTCACGCCGATTCCGAACGGCGTCGATCCGATGACGTGCTGCCAGACGTACACCTGCCCGGTCTGCGCTGCCGCCACGACGTCGACGGGGGCGGCGAGCGTGTGCCCGGCGATCCGCTGTGCGTGCGCGAAGGTGATCGCGACGGATCCCGCGACGTGCTGCCCGAAGTATGAGTGCGGCGCGGTGAACGCGGACGGGACCTGCGCGAAGTAGAACCGCGGACCGCGGACCCCTCTCCCTAACCCTCTCCCCGCTTCGCGGGGCGAGGGGACCTGAGTTCGCGGGGCGAGGGGACCTGAGTTCGCGGGCGAGGAGTTCGCGGGGCGAGGGGACCGAGGTCAGATCTGCTTGCAGGTGACGACGACTTCGCCGTTGCTGGACGTGCAGGTGCAGTTGACCTGGGCGTATTCGGTGACGCATGGGCCGCACGTCGGGTTGATCGTCGGGCACGTGGACGAAGTCGTGAACGGCTTGCACTGGCCAGGGGCCGCGAAGGTCCCGTCCTTGTTGGCTTGCCGGGCGCAGTAGGTCTCGCCGACGTTGCAGACTGCGGCGCCGCCATCAGGTGGGACACCGTCGCTACCCAGACAGAAGAAAGCCGTCGGGGCGCCGCCACCGGTGCCGCCGATGCCGGTCGTTCCGCCGCCGCCGCTGCCGCCGGTGCCGGGCGTTCCGCCGCCACTCGAGCTGCAGGCCGCTACCACCAACGCCACGATCACCAGCGCGCTCCCACCCTTCATGATGCCTCCCGTGGTTTGCGGAGTCCGTAACGGCCCATCAGGCGGAGCAAGTAGACGCGGTCGATGCCGGCGCGGCGGGCGGCTTCGGAGATGTTGCCGCCGGTCGCCTCGAGCATTGCGGTGAGGTAGCGGCGCTCGAAGCGATCGGTCAGCGCGTTCTTCGCGTCCTTGAACGGCACGCGGATGTCGACGGGGTCGGCGCCGGCATCATCGGTTGGCTCGGGTGCGGCGGGCGTCGCAAACGGCAGGTCGTCGAGCACGGCTTGCCGTTCGACCGCGTTGCGGAGCTCGCGCACGTTGCCCGGCCACGGGTGCGCCACGAAAGCGCGCATCGTCTCCTCCGAGAACGGTGGCGCGGCGTCCCCCGGCTTCGCCAGCGAGCGGAAGTGCTCGACAAGCACCGGGATGTCCTCCGGACGCTCGCGCAGCGGCGGCACGCGCAGGCGCATCACCTCCAGGCGGAAGTAGAGATCCTGACGGAACGTGCCGCGGTTGACCTCCTCGCGCAGGTCGCGATTGGTCGCGGCGACGACGCGGACGTTGATCTTGCGCGGCTGCGTCGAGCCGATGCGGCGCACCTCGCGCGCCTCCAGGACGCGCAGCAGCTTCGGCTGCAGGGGCAGGGGCAACTCGCCGATCTCGTCGAGAAACAGCGTGCCGCCCTCGGCCTCCTCGAACACGCCGGCGCGCGCGCGATCGGCGCCCGTGAACGCGCCGCGGTCGTGGCCGAACAGCTCGGACTCGAAGAGGTTGGGCGGAACGGCGCCGCAATCGACGACGATCAGCGGGCCGCCGGTGCGCGTGCTCGCCAGGTGGATCGCCTCGGCGAGCGCGTCCTTACCCGTGCCGGTCTCGCCTTCGATCAGCACGGTGACGTCGGAGGCCGCGACCCGGCCCGCAAGCGCGAACAGCCGCCGCATCGCCGTCGATCGTCCCCACAGCCGGCCGAAGCGCTCGGAGTCGGCCAGCGGGAGCTCGACCGATTCGTCGAGCGCCTCGAACCGCACCTGGGTGTGTCCCAGCTCCAGCGTCGCGCCGCGCGGGATGAACGCCTCGCGCACCTCGACGCCCTCGATGCGGCTGCCGTTGGTCGACGCGAGATCGCGCAGCAGCGGTCCTTTCGGCGTCAGCCGGATCGTGCAGTGGTTGCGCGACACGGTCGGGTCGGTCAAGCGCAGCTGCGCGCCGTCGGCGCCGCCGATCAGGATCTCGTCCTGCTCCACCGTCACCGTGGTCCCCTTGTCGGGACCCTTGAGGACCTTCAGGCGAACCTTGGGGAGGGCCAGCGTGCGCGGACCCGCGAGCGTGCGCGTCGCGGCGTCGGGCGGGCGCTTCGCGTCGCTCATCGCGCGTCTCCGCGGAGATCGACGATCAGCGGTGTGTCCTTCTTCGGTTCGATCTTCACCTCGACCTGCTTTCGTCCCAGCTTCGGATTCTCGATTGTCACCGACGCGCGGCCGGCCCGGACAGGAAAGCGCAGGATCGGCGTCGTGCCTGCCAGCTTGCCGTTCACGTGAACTGTCGCCCACGGACTCGCGTTGACCGATATCGACCCCATCTTCGCGGATGTGGACGCGGACGTGGACGTGGACGCGGACGCGGACGTTTGCGTGGACGCGGACGGTATCGTGTTCGTGTTCGTGTTCGTGTTCGTGGGCGTGGGCGTGAGCGTGGCCGTGGGTGTAACCGTGCTCGTCACCGGCGGTGTGGGTGCTCTCTTCGGCCGCGTCCAGATGAGCGCGCCGGCTCCGATCACCATCGCGACGCCCAGCCCCAATAGAGCGGGCACGGCGAACCGCCGCGGCGATGGCGCAACCGCGACGACCGTCCGGCGGCGCGGCGGCTCGGCGGCGGGGGATGCGGCGACCACGCGCGACAGGACCGTCCCCTCGCGCGCGCTCGCAGCGCGCGTGACGGTCAGACCCTCACGGCGCGTGCTCGGCTCGAACAGCGCGTTCAGCCGGTCGCGCTCGTGGGGGAACGCCGCGCGCAGCCGATCGCGCAGGGCGCCCACGCCGCCGCGCCAGCCCTGCGCGAACATCAGCTCGTCGATCGCGTCGGCGAACGCGCCGGCGCTGGGGAACCGATCGTCGGGGCGGGCCGCCAGCGCGCGCCGAAGCAGCGGCTCGAAGACGTGAGCCAGTTCCAGCCCCGTCGGCGAGCGGTAAGCGCAGAGCTGGATCGCCGAAAGCGTCTCGCCGGTGTCGTCCTCGCCGAACGGGCACTCGCCCGCGAGCAGCGTGTACAGCAGAACGCCCGCCGAGAACACGTCCGAGCGCAGATCGACCGCCTCGCCCCGCGTCTGCTCGGGCGACATGAACGGGATGGTCCCGCTGATTCCTTCCGTCGGGCGCCGCGCATCGCGCGAGCGCGCGACGCCGAAGTCGGTCAGCTTGACCTCGCCCTCGAACGACACCAGCACGTTGGCCGGCTTCACGTCCAGGTGGACGATGCCCAGCGGTCGGTTGTCGCTGTCGGTGCGCCGGTGCGCGTAGTCCAGCCCGCGCAGCATCTGCGCGACCAGATGCAGCGCCTCGGGCGGCGGCAGGCGCGCGCCGTCGGGGAGGCGGCGCAGGCGCTGCACGTCGACGCCCTCGACGAACTCCATCGCCAGGAAGAATTCGTTGCCCTCGGTGCGCCCGAAGTCGAACACCTGTACGACATTCGCGTGCGACAGCTGCATCGCCAGGCGCACCTCGTCGAAGAAGCGCGCCACGAACTGGGGATCGCTGCTGGAGCCGGTGCGGATGCGCTTTAGCGCGACGCGCTTCGAGACGCCCGCCTCGGTGACAGCGCTGGCGGCAACAATCTCCGCCATCCCGCCCTCGGCGATCAGGCCGCCGATGTCGTAGCGCCGCACGAGCTGCGTCACGCAACGACTATATCGCGACGCTCGTCGGCGGTCGTGCGGGCGCGGTTAGGGCAGATCTCAGAAATAGCTGCACACCCGCGCTTCGCGCGGGAGCAGCTAGTAGCAGTAGTGCAGGGGAAGCTGCGACCCCGGGCCGCCGCAGTTCACGGTGACCGTGACGTTGTGACAGCGCTCGCCGGTCGCGCACTGGCCGTCGCCCGTGCAGTACCGGCGGCAGGCGACGCCCCCGTCCTCGGCCGTCAGGCAGCCGCTTCCGCGTGCGCACGGCGTTGCGGCCGAGCACGCGCTGCCCAGCGCGCCCCCGTCGCCTCCGGGCCGGCAAGCGAGGACGGCTGTGCTTCCTTCGCAGCCGAAGTCGCACTTCGAAGTCGCCGGGCAGTTCTGGGCGGCCGGGTCGCAGGCGGCGAGGCCCGCGTCTGTCGGTCCGTCACCGCCCGGTCCGCCGTCCGTCGCGGCGCCGCCGCCTTTCGCGCCGCTGCACGCCGCCGCCAGCGCCACGACGACGGCCAGCGCCCACACGCCTGATTTGTCGCTTCGCACGGCATCACTATATCGCGATCGCTGCGGACATTTCTGAGGCGGGGCGGACATGCGTGTCGCGGTTGCACCCCAGCGCCCGGCCCGCGGCGCGCCATTCCATCGCGGCATCTCCCTTGCTACGATCGCCCCGGCATGCTGCGCACCGATCCGCGCCACGTCTTCCTGCTCCTCGCGATCTGCACGGTCGGGTGCGGCAAAAGCACGCAGGCGCGCCGCGACGGGGGTGACACCTCGCTGCCGACGCCCGACGCGATCGCGGGTGCGCTGCGTTCGTTCGACGTCGTCGCCGTGTTGCAGTCCGACGGCGGCTCGCCTGGCGTTCCGGCCACGAACAGATTCACGCTGGTCCTCGATGTCGACGCGGGTCTCGTGATCGCCGGCGGGGAGGGGCTCGGCGCGGCCGTTCCCGTCACGACCAAGAACGGCCGATCCTTCCATTCGGGGGGTGGCTTCGCGGTCGGCGAGATGGGCGACGCCTGCAGCGGCGTCGAGAACGTCGCCTACGACGTCTTCGACATCGAGGTCGGCGACGGCACGCTCACCGGAACCGCGACCGGGAAGGCGACCGTGTCGTGCGGCGACTGCGCCTTCCTCGTTCCGATCTCGGCGACGTTCACCGGCAGCATCGACAAGACGCTTCCGACGCTGCGCGGGTTCGGATCGACCGCGACGAATCCGTACGACGGGCTGAGGGTGCTCGCGTCGGAGCCGCTGCCGACCAGCGCGACAGCGAAGCTGCGGGCCGACGACGGCGCCACCATCGACCTGGTTCCGCAGATCGTCGACGGTCCCGTCCCCTTGATCGTGTCGTTCACGAAACCGGACGTCGTGCTGCGGGCCGGTCAGGGTTACGTCGTGACGCTCGACGGCCTCGTCGACTTCGCGGGCCAGTCCGATCGAACGGGGCCGCCGCTGCGTATTACGTCGTTCCCGCCCGCGCCCACGGTGTCCGAGGACGGCTTCGAATCCGTCACCGGCAGCGAGCTGGGCGGCGCGATGGTGATGAAGGCCGGGTCGCTGCCCGCGATCTCCGGCAGCACGAGCCTGTACGTCGGCGTGCCCGGTGCGCCGGGGCTGGACACAGCGAACGGGCGCACGCTGAGCGTCAAGCTGGCTCGCCAGACCGGTGATACGACGCTGCGGTTCGCGTACAGGATCATCTCGCAGGGGACCCAGCCGAACTTCCAGGGATTGCTGCGCGTCGGGTCCGAGGGCGCGTCGGCGGGACAGGCGACGTACACATTCCCAGCGGTCGCGCCGACCGAAACGCTGACCGTCGGCGGCGGCGCTGCCTACGCGAGCGCCGTCGGCACGATGGCGCTCGCGTTGCCGCCCGATGCGACGGACGAGGTGCTGGTCGTCGTCCAGCCGATCACGTTTACTTGCGGACGGCTTCTGCCCGGCACCGCGGGGCTTCTGATCGATGATCTCCGCCTGGAGTGAACTCGGATTGAAGCATCGGGCCGGTGCGGACATACAGGGGTTGATCCATGACACCTTCTGTGCGAATCCGGGGAGCGTTCGCGGCGATGGCGCTGGCGTCGATCGCGGCGTGCGGCGGCGGTAACTCGACACCGGGGGGAACGGGCGGCGGCGGCGCGGCTGGAGTGACAGGCGGCGCCGGGACGAGCGGCGGAGCGGGAAGCGACGCCGGTGGTGCCGCGGCGGGGGCGGCGGGCGCGGCGGGCGCGGCGGGATCAATCGGCCCGGCCGGAACTGGTGGCGCCGGCACGGGCGGCGCCGCGGGCACGAGCGGCACGGCGGGCACGAGCGGCGCAGCGGGTATGGGCGGCGCGACCGGCACGGGCGGCGCGACCGGCACCGGCGGAGGCGGAGCGACGGGTAGCGCCGGCGTCACCGGCGGCGGCGGCCGTGCCGGCACGGGCGGCGCCGCGGGAACGGGCGGCGCGGCCGGCAGCGGCGGTCGCGGCGGCGCAGCCGGCGGGGGGCGGGGCGGCGGGGCCGGGACCGCGGGCGGCGGCACAGGCGGCGGCGGTGCAGGCGGGTCGTCTGGCCTGCCGGCGCGCGCGACGGTGATCGATCTTCTGCGCCGCGCGAACACCTACTTCGTCAACAAGTGGCCCGACCCGGGAACGCGGATCGACTCGTCGCACGAGAGCCACATCTGGACGCGCTCCGTGTACTACGAAGGTCTGATGGGGCTGAACGCCGTCGATCCTCAGACGAGCTACGTCGACTACGCGGTTCGCTGGGGCACCAGCCACACCTGGGGCCTGGTCGGCGGCACCACCACGCGCAGCGCCGACAACCAGTGCGCCGGCCAGACGTACATCGACCTCTACAACATGGATATGCAGGCGATGCGGATCCGCGACATCAAGGCCGACATCGACATGGTCGTCGGTGGCGCGGCGGCCAACGACTGGACCTGGGTCGACGCGATCCAGATGGCGATGCCGGTCTACATCAAGCTGGGCAAGATGAGCACGTCGGGCGCGTCGAACACCTACTACGACAAGGCGTACGCGCAGTACGCCAACGCGAAGAACGTGCAGGGCGCCAGCGGTCTCTACAGCAAGACCGACCACCTGTGGTGGCGCGATGGGGACTTCGATCCGCCGTACACGGAGCCGAACGGCAAGAGCTGCTACTGGTCGCGCGGCAACGGCTGGGTGTTCGCGGCGCTCGCGCGCGTGCTGGACCAGTTGCCCGCGAACGAATCGCATCGTGCCGAATACCTGGCCGACTTCCAGGCGATGGCGGACGCGCTGCGTGCCGTGCAGCGCAGCGACGGCTTCTGGAACGTCAGCCTCCTCGACCCGACGCACTTCGGCGGTCCAGAGCTGACCGGCACGTCGCTGTTCGTGTACGGGATGGCGTGGGGCGTGCGGACGGGCGCGCTGCCGTCAGCGACGTACACGCCGGTGATCGCGCGCGGCTGGACGGCGATGGCGTCGACAGTTCACACGAACGGCTTTCTCGGCTACGTGCAGGGCACCGGCAAGCAGCCGTCCGACGGACAGCCCGTCACGGCCGACAGCGTGCCGAACTTCGAGGACTTCGGCCTCGGCTGCTTCCTGCTGGGCGGCAGCGAGATCGCGCGCCTCGCCACGCCCTGACGCGCTCGCCGCGAGATCGCGGTACCATGCCGCGTGGTGCGCACGACGGGGCAGCGAGGGTGCAGACGCGTGGCGGTGCTCGCCCTCGCGGCCATCCCATTCCTCGTGGGCTGCGGAAAGGACGGGCAGGCGAAGGCCGACGGCGGCGACGGCGCGTCGTTCACGCCCGACGGTGCCATCGGCCCGATCGCCGGCATGCACGCGTACGACGTGACTGCCGTATTGACCGCCAGCAAGGGTCCGCCCCCGGGGCCGACGAACGCGTTCACGCTGATCGTCGACGCGGACGCGCGGCTGGCGATCGCGGGGGGCAAGGGACGCGGCGCGAAAGTTCCGCTCACCACCACCGACGGGCGCACGTTCCGCGCGAGCGGCGGATTCACGGTCGGCGGCGACGCAGAGACCTGCAGTGGCGTCGTCGAGATGCGGTATGACGCGCTCGAGGTCGCCGTGACCGACCGCGCGCTGACGGGCACGGCGTCTGGAACTGCCTACATCTCGTGCGGCGATTGCAGCATCCCCGTCGCCTTCACCGCGAAGCTGACCGGAACGACCGACGAGACGCCGCCGTGGCTGCTCGCGTTCGGGCTCGTCCCGGCGAGTCCGTTCGATTCGTTCGAGGTCGTCGCGTCCGAACCCCTGCCGGCTCGCGCGACCGCGCGGCTGATCGCCGACGACGGCGCCGCCATCGATCTGGTCCCCGACACCATCGAACTCGCGACGCCGCCGATCGTCGTCGGCTTCTTGAAGCCCGAAGTGGTACTGCGCGCCGGGCAGGGCTATGTCGTCGCGCTCGACGGCCTGGTCGACTTCGCCGGAAACGCCGAACGCTCGGCGCCGCCGCTGCGCCTGGCGGCGTTCGGCGACGCGCCGCTGGTGCCCGAGGACGGTTTCGAATCTGCCGTCGCCGGAACCGAAGTCGGAGGGGCGCTTGTCATGGCCGGCGGACCCTTGCCGCCGATCGCCGGCAACACCAGCGTCTACATGGGTAGCGCCCTCGGCGTGCCGCGTGGGGTCGCTGCCCCGGTGCGCGCCCTGAGCGTTCGCCTGGCGCGGCAGGCGGGCGACACGATGCTGCGGTTCACATACCGGTCCGTCGGCGTGGCGATGCCCCCATTGTTTTCGGGATACCTACAGGTCGGGGCGGCGGGTGGTGTTCCTGGCCCGGCGGTCTATTCGTTTGCCGCAGGGGGCCCGACGGAGACGGTGATGGTCGGGGACCAACCGGTGGTCGTGAGCGCCGCGAGCACGATGACCGTGCCGTTGCCCGCGGACGTGACCGATGAGGCGCTGCTGGTCATTACGTCATCGCCCGGGGAGTGCGGCGGCGTGCGCGAGCCGCCCGCCGGCCTGCTGATCGACGACGTGACGCTGGAGTGATGGCATGAACGTGCGCAGCGTGTTGGTTCTGGTGGT
>DATMZL010001209.1:0-2282 GCA_035607075.1 Polyangia bacterium | reverse complement strand
CGGCAACCTGCGCGCGGCGGTGTTCGGCGCAAATGACGGCCTGGTCTCGAACGCCAGCCTGATCCTGGGCGTGGCGGGCGCGACCGGACAGGGGCGCTTCGTACTGATCTCGGGCGTGGCGGGCCTGCTGGCGGGGGCGTTCTCGATGGCGGCGGGCGAGTACGTGTCGGTGCGCTCGCAGCGCGAGATGTTCGAGTACCAGATCGGCGCCGAGCGCGACGAGCTGGCGCAGTACCCGCACGAGGAGGCCGCCGAGCTGTCGCTGATCTACCAGGCGCGGGGGCTGGGCAAGGAAGACGCCGATCGGTTGTCGGCGCAGATCGTCGCGAACCCGCGCTACGCGCTGGACACGCTGGCGCGCGAGGAGCTGGGGCTGGATCCCGGCGCGCTCGGATCGCCGGTCGGCGCGGCGGTGTTCTCGTTCGCGTCGTTCGCAATCGGCGCGGCGTTGCCGCTGGTGCCGTTCGTCGTCGGAATCGGCGCGTCGGCGCTGGTCGCGACGATCGCGGTCACCAGTGTCGCGCTGTTCGGCATCGGCTGCGCGACCAGCTTGTTCTCGGGTCGGGGCGCGATGCGGGGCGGCCTGCGGTCGTTGCTGATCGGCGCGGCGGCGGGCGCAGTGACCTACGGGATCGGGCGGCTTCTCGGCTCCGTGGTGTAGGCGCCGTTATTGGCAGCTGCAGAAGCACGCGTTCACGCAGAAACGCGTCGTCGCGGTCGTCCCGGGGCAGCCGCACGTCTCCATCGCCGGACACTGGGTCGCGTCAGTGCAGTTCCTGTGGCACGTGCACACGCCCGGCGCAGGACCGGGACCGCCGCACGCGCAGGTGGAGCCCATCGGACAGTCGTTCAGATCGACGTGGCAGGTGATCGCGCCGCCGTCGGGACGGCCGCCGAGTCCGCCGAGGCCGCCCACGCCGCCGCCGATTCCACCGCCGCCGCTGGTCCCGCCCGCGCTGGTTCCGCCGGCGGCGGTTCCTGCCGCGCCCGCCGCGCCGGTCGTTCCGCCGCGCGCGCCCGCAGCTCCGCCGTCGGGCGCCGACGTGACGGAGCCGCACGACGACGCCGCGGCGGCACCGACGACGACGACGAGCGCGAGCGTCAGGATCCTGCGAGCAACGTCAGGGCTCATCCTGTCATCGTACGCCCGCCGTCGCCGGCTTGACAGCCTGTGCGCGCTGGCCACTTTCGATCTGAACGTGCGTTGATGTGGGAGGTGGGTGATGAAGGTCCTGCGCGGGATTGCGACGGAGGTGGGCAAGGGGTTGCTGGCGGGTCTCGTCGGGACGGTGGCGATCACGATCGCCAGCACGATCGAGAAGAAGTTGCGCAAGCGCCCGGCCAGCTCGGCGCCGGCGGACGCAGCCGGTAAGGTGCTGCGCGTGCAGCCACGCGACGATGCGGGCAAGCAGCGGTTCGGGAACCTCGTTCACTACGCCTACGGAACGGCGTGGGGGCTGGGCCGCGCGGCGCTCGGTGCAGCGCTGTGTGAGCATTCGCGTTCGCGTCGGGCCCGCAGCGGCCTCGTCGAGCCGCTCGCGTTCTTCGCGGCGGTGTGGGGCGCCGCGCTGGCGTTGCTGCCGGCGCTCGGCGTCGCCAAACCGTTCTGGCGCTGGGGCGCGAAGGAAGTCGCGATCGACGCCTTCCATCATGGTGTCTACGCCGCGGCGACCGACGGCGCTTACCGTCTGTTGGAGCGAGCGTGACGATGGCGCGCGCGACGGGTTCGTGGTCGCGCGCCGCTGCGCTGGCGGCAATCACTGGGTCGCGCACCGCGCTGGGGCCGGCGCTGGTGGCGCGTCGCAAGGTGCGGCCCGCGTGGCTGCGGGCCGCCGCGTACCTGGCGGCCGCGGCGGAGCTGATCGGCGACAAGTTGCCGCGCGTTCCGAATCGCACCGCGCCCGCCGGCCTCGCGCTTCGCATCGTGAGCGGCGCGGGCGTCGCGCGCGCGATTGTCCGCGGGCGTGGGCGCGCAGCGGCGGCC
Organism: Polyangia bacterium; assembly: GCA_035607075.1. GTDB lineage: Bacteria > Myxococcota_A > Polyangia > Fen-1088 > Fen-1088 > JADGRB01. Next base: position 298 of record DATMZL010001209.1, on the reverse strand, counting down.
GCAGCGCTGGTGGTGGGCGCCGCCGCGGCGTTCGCGACCGCGTTCGTCGGACTGCGCCTGCGCCGGAGGTTGACGCGACGGCTGGGCGGCGGCCCGGTCGCGAACGCATTCGCCGGGGCGATCGAGGACGCCGCGCTGCTGGCGATCGCGTGGGGAGCCGGCGAGCTTTGCTCGCCGCGTACCAGCGCGGGGGTTCGGGACCCTTTGAGGGTCCCGACTTGATCGGCGCCCGGCTCGCAACGCAGGCGTAGTAGTCTTTGCGCATGGGCGACACCAAGACCGCGGGCCCGGACTGTCC
>DATMZL010001458.1:0-4479 GCA_035607075.1 Polyangia bacterium | reverse complement strand
ACCGTGTCGGTGTCGAGCGAGCCGCCAAACGCATTCAGGAAATCCGGCACGGAGCCGACCTGCTGATTGATCCACTGGTGGCCCGCCCAGACGATCTCGTTGCTGAAACGGCGACCGAGGTTCAGGCGGACGCGGACGCTCCCGTTCGCCACGTTCCCCGCGACGTGATCGGGCAGACCGTCGCCGTTGATGTCGACGAGGTCCGTGTACGTGATTGAGTGCCCGTAGCTGAAGCCGCCACCCAGCCCACCCGACACGTTGTAGCCGGTGCTGCGGCCCTGCGCGTCGGTCAGGTTCTGTGTTCCGCTCGCCGAGGCGCCCAGGTGGTAGTTGAAATGGGAGATCTGCCGTATGTCTCCGAACGGCAGCGCCATGCTCGTCGTCTTTCCTGTCTCGAACGCAGCGCCCGTGTTGAAGAGCGTCCCGTCCTTCACCACGGCGTCCGGATACCGGTCGCCGTTCATGTCGATGAGGTCGATGCGTGACGCTGCTGACCCCACGTTGATGCCGCCGCTCAACGGCGGGATGGTCAACGACGTGTCGATGTTCGTCGAGCTGGTCAGGCGGAGGGCCGGTAAGGCGTCGCAGGAGATCCACGAGAATGGTCCCCCACAACCTCCGAGCTGGGTCAGGCCCCACAGTCCGCCCGCGGTCGCGGCGGTCGATACAACGTGCGGATCGGTGAGGATCGGTGCCGCCGCGGGCCCGATGGTCAGCACTCCGGTAATTACGGCAGCGCAACTCCAGAAGCCGTCGCAGAGTTCCTGGGTCTCCCCACCCGTGTCCGCCTGAACCGGGGGCGGCTGGAAAACCATCGGGAAGAACTTCGTGAACAGCGCGGCGCCGTTCGCGAGCTGCGTCTCGTCGAACGGAACCGAGGCGTCCCACTCCCCGAACGACCAGCCGTGATAACCGCCGGCGAAGGCGTCGATGACGCCGACGCCGGACGGATCGAGCACGGTTCCGATCTCCCGGCTCCGATAGTTCACCGGCAGCGACGGCCCCGCGATGACGACCGGGTTCCACGTGACGGCGTTGCTCACGTCGGAATCGGAGTAGACGGTGAAGAACAGCTGAGCGTTCGGCGGCAGGTTCGGCGTCGTGAAGTCGAGCTCGAACGAGCCGACGTCGCCCGGGGCGAAGACTTGTTTCTTGTAGAGAGCGTTCACGCCCTGGATCGCGACGATAACGGGCGAAGGCGTGGCCGCCGTCTTGACCACGGTGCTCGAGATGCTGACCGGGCCCGCGGCGGGGGTCAGAAAAGTCTTGGTCGCCTGGCCCGGCTGGAAATCGAACCGGGGAAAGTAGACGACCGCCTGCTGCTGGAGGTCACTCGAGTTGACCTGCAGGCCCGGTACTGGGCTCTGGACCAGGCTGCAGCTCGGCAAGCCCGACGGGCCCGTTGGGCAAGTCACGTCGCTGCATGTGCTCGTGCCGGTCTGGGCGTCGATGGCGCAGTAGGTTCTGTACCTGACGATCGGCTGCCATCTGACGCGCGTAGGATCAATCGGCAGGTCGGAGAGCACCTCGAACGTCAGCGTGTCCCCAACGCCGACGGCTATGTTGGTCAGATTGATCGGCGTCGAGGCGGTGCCCAGGGCCGACAGTGCAGTCTCGGAGATCACGACCGCCGGAGAGTCGACGAAGTGGTCTACGACGCGAACGCGCAGGTCGTCGCTCGTCGGGTCCTTGCTGATCGCCCCTGCCACGTCGACGGTCCCGAATGCGCTCGCGGTCCAGTCGGCAAACGAATGGCCGACAAACTTGAAGTCGGCTGCCTGGTCGAACGTGTAGATCGGCGGCCCGTACGGCTCGCGAAGGTTGGCCCTGGCCGGGTCGACCGCCACGCCGTCTACGCTCTGGTACGCGAACCGAGGAGACCAAGCGACGGTCTGATTCGGATTGTCGATCGAGCGGAGCTGCGTGTAGATGCGATCGCCCGCCTGGACGCCGAAGGTGAGGCCGCCGGAACAGGAATTCCCTGGTCCGGGCGCACACGGCGGATCGGCGGCGGTGATCGTGTGCTGCCAGATCGTCTCGCCGTTCTTTATGATCAGCCCAGCGACAGCTCCGGTCGCCCCCGGCGTGGGCGCGATGTCGCCCGTCACCAAGACCACGCCGCTGAGAACGGCCTTGAGCTTGCCGAGCGCGGTAAGCAAGGCGCTCGCGCCGCTCGAGAGAGCGTGATGGAGGGGATCGTCGCAGGTGTTGCTCGATAACGTGTAGTTCGCCCACTGCTGCGCGGGCAGGAATCCTGCGAAGCCATCGTTACGGCTGACGAGCATTCCGTTCGGGGTCGCCGCCACCTGATCCGGAAAGCCGTCACCGTCCATGTCCAGCAACGCCAGCGTTTCTCGCGCGCGATTCGTCAGGTCTATGTTCGTCGACACCACCAGGAGGTGGTGGTTGACGCTGAAGAGGTCGCGATCGGTATGGGACAGCGGCGATATGGCCGTGAGCAGAGGGTCGGCGTGGTAACTGCCGGTGAATCCGCCCGGTGTCAGCCGGCTCTGGAAGTCGAGCGGACCGACGAGGCCCCCGGAGACGAGCACGCCCCCCGACGCGAGACCATCGGTCACGCCGTCACCCTTGAAGGGAAGCATTCGCCAGGACGCCTCGTCCTTCGCCGAAAGACAGAAAGACGCGCCCAACCCGGCCGTTGCGTGCCCGAAACCGATGTCCCCTTCGGTTCCCGTCGAAAGGATATTGGCGTTGGTGCGCGTGAGGCCGTCTTGGTTTCGAGGGCTCTCGTCCAGGTTGTGAAGCGCCCCGAATGCGACCGGCGTTCCCAGCGCCGCGATCGTGCCGGGGCCCGACCCCGGCGCGGTCTCCGGCGTCGTGAAGTAGTCGAAGTTGTGGGTATTGAAGAGGTCCGTGCCGTTGGTCCCTCTGACCTCGACCCGCGCCAGCAGCGACTTGCCGAAGTGTCCCCGCTCGAACACCTTGCCCGAGACGCCCTCGTTGAGCGGCGAGTCGTAGACGAGCGTGTATCGTCGGACGAGCTGCGTCTGGAACTTCACGTCGATCTGCGTGAGGACACACCGGGTCAGGACCTGAAAGCCGGCTCGCCCGTCGATGATCGTATCGGGCCGGTTGCAGGACGTTCCACCGTCCGGTCCACCTCGTGTGAAGACGACGTGGTACGCAGCCGCCAGCGTCGGGTGCGAGGTGTAGTCGATCTGCGACGGATAAATCTGGATGAATGGTTCCGTGTTGCCGGAAGGCGGCGGACCGCTGTCCGACTGGTACGTGATCGCCATCTGGTTCTGGAGAGGATTCGTGACGCGATCGAGGAACCATCGGAACGTCTTGTTCGCGGCCTGCGGATCCGCGAGCCGCGCGGCGCTCGTCGAACCGTAGGAATATTTGATGCCTTCCTTGGTGGTGACCAGCCACGTAAATCCGGAAGCGACGGTGCCCGATCTCGCGATCCAGTCGAACCGGCCTTCGCTTCGCCTCTGGAAGTATGTCGGCCCGGAAGGCGCGCCGGGTGGGTTCGTCGGCGCGGGCGCCAGCATCTCGCCGTCGAGCAGGTAGGTCTCGGTGCCGTCGTACTTCGGCACACCGAAGCGCGTGTCGATCTGGATGCTGGACATCTCTAGATCCCAGCCGACTCCGAGCCATCCGTTCTGCCGGTCGCTGTCGTACGTGATCCCAACGTCAGGCTGAAGGCCGTGGCGTCCCGGCGGCACGTCGATCGGATAACGAAGGTTCGCCGTACCCCTGGAATTCGCTGTCGGGGGCGCCATCAGCGCGATCCCGGCGGCCGGGTCCGCCAGCTTCATGTCCTTCAGCGACGTCGGGTTGAGCGACTGCGTGCCCGGGTGTTCGGGCATTGCGATCGTCGCGTTGATGAAGTCGGTGAAGTGCTCCGTGACGGAGACCATCTGGCCGTCGTTCTGCGCTCAGGCCGACCTGGTCCCACCGGTGAAGGTCCTCGTTGTAGTAGAAGGTCCGGACGTCAGCCGGCGTGAAGCCGGCCGGGATCAGCGTCTTCGAATACGGAAGCGTCATCGTGATCGGCTTCCGGAACACCATCCCGTGCGGGCCAAATCGGAACGCTTGCGCGTCCGGGCTGATGTTCGTCATCCCCGGATCCAGCGGCGCGACCTGTTTGGTCGGCAGCGGGCGGACGGTGAGGCGAACGTCCTTGTCGACGGCGCCGGCCGGGATGTCGAGCGTCACGCCCGCGAACGACAGCGATGCGGGCTGGCCCGCCCTGACGGTCACGCCGTAGGGCGCGCCGAGATCCTCCTTCGGCTCCCGCGGGCGGCCGTCGTCGGCGAAGACCATCGGCGGGCGCTCGACACAACGGCCAATGGTCACCGCGTGGCGGGCGCGGGCGCCGCCCGGGTAGGAGGCCTCGACGACGACCTCCCGGCCCGCCGCCTCGCTCTCCGCGAGCTCGAAGGCGAACGCGCCGTCCCGACCCAGCGCGCCGTCGAAGCGATGCCCGGCCGCGTAGACCGCGTCAGCGCC
>DATMZL010000261.1:0-9947 GCA_035607075.1 Polyangia bacterium | reverse complement strand
CCCGTGTCGTCGCACGACGCCACCGTGTGCGCCGTGTCGGCGTCGACGACGGTGCAGTCGTCGGCTGTCGTTCCGGGACGCTTGGCGACGCGCCCGAGAATGCAGGGCGCGTTGACGTAGCGGGCGATGTTGCTCGCGACGTTGCCGAGCGCCGGTGCGAAGTCGGCCTCGCAGATCGACACGAGGCGGCCGTTGTCGCCGAACTTGCCCACCAGCTCAGCGATGCGGACGGCCGGATCGGCGTAGCTGCGGTCGGTCGCCATGCACGAGTGTTCGATCACGGGCCACGGACAGGACGCCGCGCCGCACGAGGTGTCGGCCGACATCGGCTCCTTCCATTGGACGACGTAGGGCGTGGCAGGCCCCGTGATGGCGGTGAGCATGATCTGTCCGTCGTCGGCCTTCAGCGACTTGATTCGATCGGCGGTGTCCTGAACAGCGAGCAGGAAGCCTTTCTCGTTGGACATGCATGACTGGTAGCTGACCATCGCGGAGGGATCGTTGTTGGGCGGTTCGCGGTCCGGGGCGTCTCCATCGCAGATGTGGCCGAACTCGTTGCAGCGGAAGTTCTGGATCGGGCCCAGCTGCGAGGCGATGTTCGAGTTCGACGTCACGTCGTAGAAGTTCTCGCCGATACCGCTCGAGCAGTCGTCCTCGTTCGTGATCATCACGATCGCCAGCAGCGCGTCGTTCCGCAGAAAGCCGGCGTTCTCCACCGGCGCCGACTGGCCGTCGACGCCCAGCGAGCGCGTGATCGCCCCGAACTGGCGCTCGAAGCCGCATCCCTGGTCCCCGAGCGCGGCGATGCAGGTGAACACGTCCTCGAGGTTGCCGCTATAGTTTGCGGCGCCCGCGATGTTCGAGATGAACCGGGCGCCGGTCGCGAGGCCGGTGGCGGTGCAGGTGCCGCGCGCGGTGTTCTGAAAGATGCCCCGCTTGCCTCCGGTGGAGTTGCAGCTGCCGATCAACCCGTCGCCGGCGCCCATGTCCGACGAGACGACCGCGACGTGGATGTTGGGCAGACCGCCCGGGAGATTCTTGAGCGTCTTCATGAGCACGGGGAAGTTGCGCAACAGGTTGTCCTGCGACTCGCGCATCGACGTCGAATCGTCGATCAGGAACAGGAGGTCGACGTTGCGGTTGGTCGCGACGTAGATGCTCGGCCGCGTCGGCTTGGTCGGCTGCTGCATCGTCTTTTCGGTGTGCGTGCGCAGCGGGCGACGGGAGCAGCCCCCGGCAGCTACGATCGCGATCACGACGACCCCCCAGCGCTGCAGACCCGACCAACGCGATCCCGGCACGGCGTTCATGAGAACCTCCTGGGGCCCGGGTCTCAGCAACCTTCGGGCCAGGCGGATCGTACCGAAAACTGGGCGGGACGCACGTGCCAGGTTGGAGATAACTGGCGAAGGTCTGACAGCGGCGGCATACCCGCGGCGGCTCCCCACGCGGCTACGGGCACCCCCGCGTGGGATCGGACACGCCGGACACGCACAGCGCGCACTGCAGGGTGACCGATTGCCAGGCCGGGGCGGGCGCCGTCGCGTCAGGCACGACCGTCAGCGACTGTCCGGCGCAGCCGTTCTCGCCCGCGCCCAGCTGCCAGCACGGGCCTACCCCGGCCGTGTCCGCGCATGACGACAGAACATTCTCGGCGCGCCCACCCTGGCCGTCGGCCGTCATGCTGACGACGACGCAGTCATCGCTGGCGGTGCCCGGCCGCTTCGCGACGGTACCTGCGACGCATGGCTTGCTGACGTGGTCGGCGATCTTTTCGGCGATGCGGCTGAGGGCGGGCGCGAAATCGTCGGCGCAGATCGGAAGCAGGAGACCGTTGGCGCCGAACTCGTTCACGAAGGCGCTGGTGCGGATGGCGGGATCGGCGAAGCTCCCGTCGCCGGCAATGCACGAATGCGAGACTTCGGGCCAAGGCGGGTCGCTCCTCACGCCCGGCGCCGTCCAGTGCACGGCGTACGGCGCCGGCAAGCCGGTGATCGCGGCGACCATCACCTGTTCCGGATCCGCCTTCAGCGCCTTGATGCGCGCGGCGGTGTCGACGACGTTCGAGAGCAAACCGGCGCCGTCGGACGGCACGCAGCTGGCGTAAGAGCGCGTCGCGTTCATATCGCCGTTCGGCGCCAGACGAGCGGGCGGCGCGCCGTCGCAGAGGTGACCGAACTCGTTGCAGCGGAAGCTGATGGGCGGGCCGAGCGCCGAATCCAGGGTCTGGTTGGCGGACCTGTCGAAGAGCAGCGAGCCCCCTGGCACCGAGCAGTCGTCTTCGTTGCTGATCAAAACGATAGCAAGAAACGCGTCAGGCCTCAGGAAGCCCTCGTTCTCGGCGGGCGCCGGACCGTCGGCGCCGAGCGCGCGCGAGATGGCGGCGAGCGGCTGCTCGAACCCGCAGCCGCCGTCGCCCAGCGCGGCGATGCAGCTGAACACGTCCCCGAGATCGCCGGCGTAATTTTTCTGTCCGTCGACGTTGGCGATGAACGTAGCGCCGGGATCGAGGCCCGTCGCCGTGCAGGCGCCGCGCGCGGTGTGCTGGAAGGCGCCGTTCTTGCCGCCCGTTGCGTTGCAGAGCCCGATCGAGCCGTCGCCGGCGCCCATGTCCGACGACGCGACCGCGACGTGAACGTTGGGCAGGCCGCCGGCCAGGTTCTGGAGCGCGTTCATCAGGACCGGAAAATTCCGCAGCAGGTTTTCCTGCGACTTCGTCATCGACATTGAATCGTCGATCAAGAACAGCAGATCGACGTTGCGGTTGGCGACGATCGGACCGCTGCTGGAATTCGTGATGTCGGGGGCCAGCTCCGGTCTTTCGACAGTGCGCGCGATGCACCCGAGCAGAACGGGCGCGAGCGCGGCGATCGAAACCAGCGCGCGGAAACAAGATGAACGAAGTGCCATGACGAACCTCCGGCTGTTCGTCACAGCAACCGCTGCGCCAGCGACGAACCGCGCGGAATCGGCGCGCAGCCGTGCTGTTCGCTAACTCCGTTGGCGGCGGCGCCACCGACGAGGTTGGCAGTGCTTTAGCGATCGATCCGCGCGACGCCGCAGAGCATCTCGCCGGCGAAGTAGCGGGCGTTCGGTGGATCGGCGACCAGCTTCGCGCGCAGGAAGCTGTTCGCGATCTCGCCGCGCTCCGTGCGCCGCTGCGTCGGGTGCGCGGGATCGACGACGCTGCGCCGGACCTGACCGCCGCGCGCTTCGAGGAAGATGATGCGGCCGTCGGGCTCGATGCTCTCGACGACGCCGGCGTGATCGGTGGTGTCGTCGCAATCCGGATCGGCGCCGCTCGCGCGCGTGTCGAAGAACAGCACGTCGCCCGAACGCGCGCGCGTCGCGGAGACCGTTTCGTGCGTGAGACGCAGGTACTCCCACAGCGCGCGCGTGCTGCCGTCGGTGCCGAAGTGCAGTCCGGAGTCGCGCAGCGAGCGCTCGACGAACGCCGCCCCCTCGTCGCGCGGTGCTGCGGCTTCGACGTGCGCGGCGGCGACGATGGGCGCCGGCAGCCGCCGCGTGTGCGGCGCGCGCGCGTGCGCGCGCGGGTGCGGCGATGTCGCGCAGCCACCGAGGCCTCCGCCCAGACCGCAGAGGCCGACGATGACGGCGACGGCGACGAGGATCTCGATGAGGCGCGGTCGCTCTCCTCGCCGCGGCCCCTCTCGCCGCGAAGCGGGGCGAGGGAGTTCGAGACGACGGGGCGGACCCATGAGAATCGATCGGGGGAAGGCTGAAGGGCTGGACAGCACGCGGCGATCGTAGGGCGATGTAGGATACGTGTCCACATTTCCACCTGCGGGCGTTTCTCGTGTCGAGGCGCGGGGTTGGGCTAACGTGCTTGGCCGTGGCGGCGCGCTTCCCGGTCGCGATCTTCGTCTACGCGTTCCTGGGCTGGACGTTCGACTTCTACGACCTGGTCCTGCTCGGCTTCCTCAAGGACGGCGTCGTGCACGACCTCGGGATGTCGCACGGCATGGAGGGGTGGCTGCTGGGTGCCGGCCTGGGCGCGTCCGGCTTCGGCGGCCTGGTCGCGGGCGCGCTCGCCGATCGATTCGGAAAGCGCCGCGTGCTGTCGGCGACCGTCCTCATCTATTCGATCGGATCGCTGATCTGCGGCGCCGCGCCCACGCCGCTGGTGTTCTTCCTCGGGCGCATCGTGCAAGGGATCGGCATCGGCGGCGAATGGGCGATCGGCCACGGCATGCTGGCCGAAGCCGTGCCGCCGGCGTTCCGGGGCCGCGCCGCCGCGTTCCTGCAGGCGGGCGAGCCGTTCGGCGTGTTCATCGCCGCGATCGTCGGCTACCTGGTCCTGCCGCGCGTCGGCTGGCGTGCGGTCCTCGTCGGATCCAGCGTGACCGCGCTGCTGGCCGTGTTCGTTCGCGCGTCGTCGCATCTGCCCGACGAGCCCGCGCGCGCGACGTCGATCTTCGCGGGAACCCTCAAAGGGTTCCCGCACCCTCCCGCGATGGTCCGCGGCGAGCGAAGCTCGCCGGCTCCCCACGCGTCGATCTTCGCCGAGCTGCGCGCCGCTGCGCGCACCGTCGGACTGCCGAGTCGCTTCGTGCGCGCGTGGCTGCTGGGCGTGTTCAAGCTGGGCACCTACTGGAGCTGCTACACGTGGCTGCCGAGCTTCATGTCGAAGCAGATGCACCAGAGCATCGGCCGCTCGCTGACGTGGATGGTCACGGCCCAGGTCGGACAGTTCCTCGGCATGCTCAGCTTCGGCGCGGTGTCGGATCGGCTGGGACGGCGGCCGGCGTTCGCGCTCTATTCCGTGCTGACGGCGGCGGCGATCGGCACGCTGGCCGGCGCATGGGCCCGGCTGCTGCCGCACCCGGCATTGTTCTGGACAGTGATGTTCGCGCTGGGCATCGGCTCGGGGTGCACGGCCGGCTTCGGCGCGCTGCTCGCCGAGCTTTACCCGACGGAGGTGCGGACCGCGGCGATGGGCGCGACGTACAACCTCGCGCGCACGGCCCAGCTCGCGACGCCTGTCGTGGTCGGGCTCGCGGTCGCGCGCTGGGGCCTCGCGGGCGGGCTGGCGGTGCCGTGCCTGCTCGCGCTGGCGACCGCGTCGTGGGTATGGGTGCTGCCCGAGACGCGCGGCATCGCTCTGCCGCGGCTGTCGCCGTCGACGGAGAGGAACCCCGCGGTACAATGACAGTGATGAAAGAAGTCGTCATCGTCTCTGCCGCGCGCACACCAATCGGATCATTTCAGGGCGCGCTGGCTTCGGTGTCCGCGCCCAAGCTGGGCGCCATCGCCATCAAGGAAGCGCTCGCGCGCGCCCGAATCACAGGCGACGCGCTCGGCGATATCGGCGAGGTCTACATGGGCTGCGTGCTGCCCGCCGGCATCGGCCAGGCGCCCGCGCGCCAGGCGTCGATCGGCGCCGGCGTTCCCGACAAGGTCGGCGCCGTCACCGTCAACAAGGTGTGCGGCTCCGGATTGAAGGCGGTCGTGTTCGGCGCCAACGCGATCGCGGCCGGCGAGCACGACCTCGTCGTCGCGGGCGGCATGGAATCGATGAGCAACGCGCCCTATCTCTTGCCCAAGGCGCGCGAGGGATACCGCCTGGGGCACGCGCAGGTGATCGACTCGATGATCAACGATGGGCTCTGGGACGCGTACAAGAGCCAGCACATGGGCGATTGCGCCGAGCTGTGCGCGAAGGAAAAAGGCATCACGCGGGCGGATCAGGACGCGTTCGCCGCCGAATCGTACCGGCGCGCGCTGCGCGCCCAGGCCGAGGGCAAGTTCAAGGGCGAGATCGTCCCCGTCGAGATCGCCCAGCGCAAGGGGACATCGACCGTGGTGGCCGACGACGAAGAGCCGGGACGCGGCGACGTCGCCAAGCTGGGCGCGCTGCGCCCCGCCTTCCAGAAGGACGGCACGGTGACGGCCGGCAACGCTTCATCCATCAATGATGGCGCGGCGGCGCTGGTGCTGACGGGCGCGGACACCGCCGCGGCGCGCGGCTGGAAACCGATCGCGCGCATCGTCGCGGTCGGCGGCCACGCCCAGGCGCCCGAATGGTTCACGACCGCGCCGGCGGGCGCGATCGAGCGCGCCCTCGCGCGGGCGGGCTGGAAGAAGGACGACGTCGATCTCTGGGAGATCAACGAGGCGTTCGCGGTGGTGTCGCTCGCGAACAACAAGCTGCTGGGACTCGATCCGACGCGCGTCAACGTGTGGGGCGGCGCCGTCGCGCTGGGACATCCGATCGGCGCGTCGGGCGCGCGCGTACTGGTGACGTTGCTTTCGGCTTTAAAGGATCTGGGCAAGCGGCGCGGCGTGGCGTCGCTGTGCATCGGCGGCGGCGAGGGCATCGCACTCGCCGTCGAGATGGTGTAAGCCTCATGTCCTTGCCATGTCCGCTCCGGCCCGCGGTCCCCTAGACGGCATCACCCGCATCGGCGTCGTCGGCGCCGGCCAGATGGGCCGCGGCATCGCGCAGCTCGCGGCGTCGCACGGTTTCTCGATCACGCTGGCCGACGCGCAGCGCGAGATCGCCGAGCGCGGGCGCACGGCGATCGGCCAGCAACTGGCGAAGCTGGTCGACAAGCAGAAGATGACGGCTGCCGATCGCGAACAGATCCTGGCCCGCATCCAGCCGACCGATCTCTACGGCGGCGATCTGGAGGCGGCCGACTTCGTCGTCGAGGCCGCGACCGAGAACTTCACGACCAAGCGCGAGATCTTCGAGGCGCTGGACCAGGCCTGCCGGGGCGGCGTCGTGCTGGCGACCAACACGTCGTCGATCAGCATCACCGCGATCGGCGCCGCCGTCACCCGCCCGGAACGTGTGATCGGCATGCACTTCATGAACCCGCCGCCGTTGATGAAGCTTGTCGAGATCATCCGCGGCCTCGCGACGGGCGACGCCACCTACGAGATCACGCGCGCGCTGGCCGAACGCCTGGGCAAGGAGACCGTGGTGTCGCGCGACATCTCGGGGTTCATCGTCAACCGGGTGCTGATGCCGATGCTGAACGAAGCGTGCTTCGCGCTTTACGAAGGCATCGGCTCGGTCGACGATCTCGACACCGCGATTCACCTGGGCCTGAACCACCCGATGGGGCCGTTCGCGCTGATGGATCTGATCGGCCTCGACACGACGCTGGCGATCCTCGAGGTCCTGCACCGCGATCTCGGCGATCCGAAGTACCGGCCCTGCCCGCTGCTGCGCCAGTACGTCGCGGCCGGCTGGCTGGGACGCAAGAGCGGACGCGGATTTCACCTTTACGGCGACAGCGCCACGACGCCGGGGCCGGTCAGGTGACGGACGCGCCCGGCAGCGAACCTTTGGTGCTGACGGCCCGCGACGGCGCGGTCGTCACGCTGACCGTCAACCGGCCCGCGGCGCGCAACGCGCTCGACGCGGCGACCGTCGACGCGCTGACCGCGGCGTTCGAGGCGATCGATCGCGACACCGGCGTCCGCTGCGCGATCCTGACCGGCGCGGGTGATCGCGCCTTCGTCGCCGGCGCCGACATCAAGGCGATGGCGGACATGGATCCCGCGGCGGCGCGCGCCTTCGCCGAGCGCGGTCATCGCATGGCGGATCTGATGGAAGGCATCCGCGTCCCGATCATCGCGGCCGTGAACGGCTGGGCGCTGGGCGCGGGCTGCGAGCTGGCGCTGGCGTGCGACTTCATCTACGCGGCGCGGACGGCGAAGCTGGGCATGCCCGAGGTCGGCCTGGGCGTCATCCCGGGCTTCGGCGGCACCCAGCGCCTCACGCTGCGCGTCGGCGTGGCGCGCGCGCGCGAGCTGATCTTCTCGGGCGCGACGATCGACGCGGACGAAGCGTTGCGCATCGGTCTCGCCAACGCCGTCACCGAGCCCGAGGCGCTGCTGCCGCGGGTGCAGGCGCTGGCTGCCCAGATCGCCGCCCACGCGCCGCTGGCTGTCGAGGCCGCGAAGCAGACGGTGACGCCCGGCCAGCCGCGCGGGCCCGACGAACCGCTGGCCGGCGCGCTGGCCGCCGAGCGCGACCGGTTCGCGCTGCTGTTCGGGACCGCCGATCAAAAAGAAGGCATGCGCGCGTTCATAGAAAAGCGACCACCCGCCTGGAGGGGTGCATGAATTTCGACCTATCGCCCGAGCAGGCGATGATCCAGAACACGGCGCGCGAGCTGGCGGCGCGCGAGATCGCGCCGCGCGCTGCAGAGATCGACCGCAGCCATGTTTTTCCGCGCGACATCTTCTCGCGCCTGGGCGACCTGGGGCTGCTGGGCGTGATGCTGCCCGAGAAGTGGGGCGGCGTGGCCATGGACGCGCTCTCGTACGCGGTCGCGCTGGAGGAGATCGCGCGCGCATGCGCGTCGACGGCGGTCGCGATGTCGGTCCAGTGCTCGCTGGTGTGCGCGCCGATCCTCCACGAGGGCAACGACCCGCAGCGCGCGCGCTGGCTGCCCGACCTGGCGGCCGGCCGCAAGATCGGCTGCTTCGCGCTGTCCGAGCCGGAGGCCGGATCCGACGCGAAGGCGCAGCGCACGCGCGCCGAGAAGACGAAGACGGCGGACGGCGAGCGCTGGGTGCTGAACGGAACGAAGAACTTCATCACGAACGCGCCCGTCGCCGACGTGATGCTGGTGTTCGCGACGACCGACCCGACGAAGGGAAGCCGCGGCATCACGGCGTTCCTGGTCCCGATGGACACGCCCGGCCTGAAGGTCGGCAAGGACGACGACAAGCTGGGGATCCGCGGCGCGCGCTCGGCGCAGGTGTTCCTGACCGATTGCGCCGTTGGCGACGACGCGCGCCTCGGCCCCGAGGGCGACGGCTTCAAGATCGCGATGCGCGCGCTGGAAGGCGGCCGCATCGGCATCGCCGCGCAGGCGCTGGGCATCGCGCGCGCGGCGTTCGAGGACGCGACCCGCTACGCGCTGGAACGCAAGACCTTCGGCCAGCCGATCGCCGAGCACCAGGCGATCCAATTCAAGCTCGCTGACATGCGGACGGAGGTCGACGGCGCGCGGCTGCTCCTCTGGCGCGCCGCGGTCACGAAGGACCGCGGCGGGCGCTACGGCCGAGACGCCTCGATGGCCAAGCTGTTCGCGTCCGAGGTGGCCAACCGCGTCGCCAAGGAGGCGCTGCAGATCTTCGGCGGCTACGGCTACCTGACCGACTTCCCGGCGGAGCGCCACTACCGGGACGCCAAGATCACCGAGATCTACGAGGGAACCAGCGAAATCCAGCGCCTCGTGATCGCTTCGGCCTTGCTCAAGGAATGAACCTGGGGGAAAGTTCGTTCGCAATTTTCGCGTGATGGGCGGGCGGCTCTGCCGACCGAACATCGTCGCGGGGGGCTTGGGACCCCTCCCAGGGTCCCAAAAAAATCGACCCGAGGAGGGACGTCGCCATGGGAAATCTCTCGAAGCTGATGCTTGCCGCGCTGGCTTTGCTTTTCACCGTCACGACCTTCGGTTGCGCCGACACCTCCGGCGGAAGCGGCGGCGGCGTCAACATCGTCAAGAATCCCGAAGAGAAGTCGTCGTCCGAGAAGGGCATCCCCCCCGACAAGGAAGCGGAGGTCCAGCTGCTGCTGCAGCAGCGGAATCCGTCGACGCTGAAGTGCTACTCCGACGTGCTGAACGAGAAGCACGATCGCGCGTTCAAGGGGACCGTGATTGTCCTTCTCAGCCTGGAACCGTCGGGCGGTCAGTCGAAGGCGGCCGACGTGAAGATCATCGGTGGCACGATGACCGACAAGGAAGTGACGAGCTGCGTGGTCGACAAGCTGAAAGAGTTCGACTACCCCGAGATCCAGGCTGCCGGCACGATGCAGTACGTCTACCGGTTCGAGCCCGCGTACTAGAGCGTACTCGTAGCTGCATCGGCGGTCCGCGTACTTGCGGATCGACTGCGCGCGCCCGTGTTTGTTAAGGACCCTTACACGTGGCCCGTGGCGCAACACTTCCGTTGACGGTGGC
>DATMZL010000552.1:0-3164 GCA_035607075.1 Polyangia bacterium | reverse complement strand
ACCGGGCCGAGCGTCACCGTGCAGCCGCCGCCGCCGAATTTCACGGAGAACCCGACGACGGTCGTGCAGGTGCCGCCACCGCCGCCGCCGTCCGGCGTGGTCAGCAACGGCCGGATCGATCTCACCGGCGCGATCGGCCCGGCGTTCTGGTCTTCCGGTGTGAACGGGACCGCGAAGCCGTCCTTCGTGTTGAAGGCGGGCGCGGGGTACTACTTTGGCGCGCCGATGTCGCGCTTCCGGTTCAGGGCCGGCGGCCTTCTCGGCTACACGTTCCTGGGGGCGAACGACGACGGCTCGAACGTCAGCTTCATCTCGTTCCTGATCGACCCGACGCTCGAGATCCGGCTGAACTCGTCGGGGAGCATGTACCTCGACCTGGATATCGCGCTCGGGATCCAGATCCTGGGCGGGCTGAACCAGAAATCGAGGCTGCTGGCGGCGAACGAGATGTTGAGCGTCAACGGCGCGCAGGGGATGTTCGAGACGCGGGTGGGGGCCGCCTTTGGCTATCGGCTTTCTCGCGAGTTCGCGCTGTTCTCCTCGCTCTCGAACAGCGACAGCAAGAAGAAGCAGCACTTCTACGCCGACATCACCCGCCTCGAGTGGCTGTTCGGTGTCGCCTACCGGCTGTGATCCGCGAACCCGCGCAGGGTGCAAAGGGGTGAGTGACGCGCCATGCAGTGCGTGATCCTCGCGGGCGGGCGCGCGACGCGAATGCGGCCGCTCACGGACCAGATCCCGAAGGCGCTGATCCCGGTCGCGGGGCGGCCGTTCGTCGACCATCAGCTGGAGTGGCTGGCGGCCCACGGTGTCACCGACGTCGTGCTGTCCGTCGGATACCGGGGCGACGCGATCCGCGCGTTCGTTGAAAAGGGCGACGGCGCGCGCCACGGCGTGCGCGTGCGATTCGTCGACGAAGGCGCTGACCTGCGCGGCACGGCGGGCGCGCTGCGGCTCGCGCTGGACGAGGGCGCGCTGGCGGATTCGTTCCTCGTCACCTACGGCGATTCGTTCCTGCCCATCGACTTCGGGGACGTCTTTCGCGCGTTCGAAGTCGCCGCGCAGCCGGCTCTCATGACCGTGTTCCGCAACGACGGGCGCTGGGACACCAGCAACGTGATCTTCGACGGACGGATGGTGACCCTTTACGACAAGCAACGCCGGACGCGCCCGGCGGAGGACTTCACGTTCATCGACTACGGCCTCAGCGCGCTGTCGCGCCGGGTGATCGCCGACGAGGTGGCGGCCGGCGTGGTGGCGGATCTGGCGACGCTGTTCCACGCGCTGAGCGTGAGCGGCCGGCTGGCCGGCTTCGAGGCCGCGGAGCGTTTCTACGAGATCGGTTCCCCCGCAGGCCTGGAGGACTTCGAACGGTGGCTGCGACGCGATCGTTGATCGTTCTCGACCGGGACGGCGTGCTGAACGCGCTCGTCGACAATCCGGCCGAGCCGCGTCCCGACAGCCCGCTGCGCACCGCGGAGGTCGTCGTGTTCGACTGGGTGCCGGGCGTGCTGCGTGATCTCACGCGCGCCGGGTTCGGCATCGCGATCGCCAGCAACCAGCCGGCGGCCGCGAAGGGGAAGGTCACGCGCGCCGAGCTGCAGGCGGTGCACGCGGCGGTGGTACTCGAAGCGACGGCGGCGGGCGGCGTCATTCTCAGCTCGCACATCTGCTTTCACCGCTCGGAAGACGCATGCACGTGCCGGAAGCCGGCGACGGGATTGCTCGTGGAAGCGTTCGCGCGTAACCCCGGGCACGACCCCGGCGCGTCGTGGATGGTCGGCGATCGGGCGCCCGACATCATCGCGGGCGCGGCGTTCGGCCTGCAGACGGCGCTGGTCGGCAACGTCGCCGCCGAGGAGCGGGCGGCGCTGGCCGCGCGCAACGTGTCGCCGACGTTCGAGGGCCGCGATCTGCGCGACCTCGCCCGGCTGCTCCTGCGCGTCAGCGACAGAAACTGAGCTTCGCGATGAGCGCGCGCGTGAGCGGCGGGTTGTGCTGCTCGAAGTGCTTGAAGTAGCCGGTGAAGCCCAGCAGAACACCGGCGACGATCGTCGTCACGGCGAGAACGCCGTAGAGCCACGCGATCGCGCGCCGCCCGCGCGCGCTCGCCGGCGCCGCGAGCAGCCGCCACCCGCCGAAGATCGCCAGCAGCAACACGCCGGACGCAAAGTCGTTCTGGTAGCGCATCGTCGTGACGTTCAGGATCAGCAGCGGCAACGCGCCGGCGACATAAATCAGCAACACGACCCAGAGCCACCCCATCCGGCTCCCCAACGCCGACGCCGCCGCTGACGCGATCGTCGACGCGAGCGTCGGCGTGGACGCAGACGCGATCCGCCGCACCCGCAACCGTCCGAGCGCGACCACGCCCGCGATCCCCGCCAGCACCGCGAACGGCGTCACGACGAGAAAGCCGATGCTCGGCTCGATGCTGAAGTGGTCAACCGGCCACGTCACCGGCAGCCAGCTGGGCATCACGACGCGCATCGTGTTCCATGGCGACGAGATGAAGGGAAACCAGCAGGTCCACTCGGGCGGCGCGATCGTGTACGCCAGCACGTCGGGCGGAACGAACCGCAGGCCCGGAAGGAAGTACGGATACGTCATCGCGTAGCTGTGGCCGGTCTCGGTCAAGCTGCCGAAGCGGAGGTAGTTCAGCACCAGTAGCGCGATTCCGATCGCGCCGACCGGCAGCAATGCCGCCGCGCCCACACCCGCGACGCGCGGCGGGCTGTCCGCGCCTTCCCGTTTCAATTGCCGCCAGCGCCAGACGGCCGTCAGCACCGCGAGCACCGCGACCGTCGGGATCAGGTTCAGGCGCGAGCCGCCCGCCAGACCGAAGCTGAGGCTCGCGACGGCCAGCCACGTCGCGGCCGCGCCGTCGCCGCGGGCGCCGAGTGCGCGATAGCCGCCGTAAAGCGCCGCGATCATGAAACCGACGCCGCCCATGATCGCGGCCTCGTAGATGCCCGCACGCGCGAGCGCGTACGGCGTCGGGTGGGCCACCGCGAACACGATCATCCCCAGCGCGACGACCCAGCGCGGTGGGCGATGCGCCGCGCCGCGCGCGACGCTGCGAATCAGCAGCGTCCCGGCGATCAGGCGAATCACGCAGAACGCGAAGGTGAGCGAGTTGTCCGGGACGCCCGCCGGGTGAAATA
>DATMZL010000869.1:0-2674 GCA_035607075.1 Polyangia bacterium | reverse complement strand
GTTGCTGTCGAACAGGGCGACGCCGTCCAGATTCAAGTCCTCGCCGAGGTCCAGACGCGCGCCCAGCCGGCGCAACCCATCGGGGACCGCCATCACGCCCGCGGCGCGCGCGCGCATGCCCGCGCTGACCGAGAGCGCCAGCGTCACTGCAGGAGGATTCCTGTCGGCGTCCAGCGAGCGACGCAGCTCGCCCAGCGCGCCGGCGCCCGCATCCGCGACGATGCCCCACGCCGCATCGACGGCGGCGCGCACCCGCTGGCCGTCGCCGTGCACCAGCGTGCGCGGCGTGATCAGCGCGACCGCCCGTCGCTCTCCTTCCCACAACGAGCTCCCGCGCCACTGCGTCGCCGCAGCCCCCGGCGCCGCGCCCAGGAACGCCCCGCCGACCCGCTGGCCCTCGAAGCGCCCGCGCGCGATGGTCAGCGTCTCCGGCCCGCCCGTCGCCTCGACGCCGGCGACGACCATGCGTTCGGCCTCGGTGAACACGTCGTACCCGAAGCGACGGCGGCGCTCTTCGCGATCGCCGTCCAGGTTACCCTGCATCAGCGACCGCGACCACGACGACGCGCGCAGCGCCGCCAGGTCGACATCGATCAGCGAATCGACATCGCCCGGTACGACGTTCCACACATCGCTGTCATCCGGCCCCGTCCGCGGCCCTCTCGCCTTCACGCCCCCGACGCTCGTCTCCGCACACCCCGCCAGCAACATCAGGGCGCAGATCGCGCGCGTCCGCACCGTCCTCACCCGCCGATGAAGCGATCGCGACCGGTCTTCCCCGCGACGAGCAGCTTCTCGATCCGGTCCGCATCGCCCGCCGCGACAGCTGCACGCAGCTCCTGCACGCAGCCCGCCAGCGCCTCGATCAGCGGCACCACCTCCGCCCGGTTGTCGAGCAGGATGTCCCGCCACATCGCCGGGCTGGAGGCGGCCACGCGCGTCGTGTCGCGCAAGCTGGACGTCGGCAGACGCTGGATGCCCTCGATGACGTCGGGCGCCAGCTGGCCGAGCGCCGCCGCCAGCGCGTAAGCCGCCACGTGCGGCAGGTGGCTGCTCGCGCCGAAGACGCGATCGTGCAGCTGCGCGTTCATGCGCACGGGTTCGGCTCCCATCGCGGTCCACAGCCGTTCGACCGTCGCCACGTTCTGCTCGTTGCTTCGGGGCGTCGGACAGATCACGCAGCGCTTGCCCTCGAACAGCAGCGGGCTGGCGGCGTCGGGCCCGACGCGTTCGGTTCCCGCGATCGGGTGGCAGGCCACGTACGCGCCGGGGCGAAGCTTCGGCTCGACGGACGCGATCGCCGCGCTCTTGACGCTGCCGACGTCGAAGACCAGCGCGTCGTCCGCCAGCTCGCGCCCGATCGCCGCGGCCGCCTCGCCGAGGCTGCGAACCGGTGTCGCCAGCACGACAACGCCCGCCCCGCGCGCCGCCTCCGCGGTCGACCGCGCCGCGCGATCGATGATCCCCAGCGCCTGCGCGCGCTCGAGCTTGTCGCGCGTGCGGCTCCACGCCACCACCTCGGTGACGGCGCCGGCGACGCGCGCGCCGAGCGCGACCGAGCCGCCGATCTGGCCCACGCCGATGACGGCCATGCGCCCGAGCGGCACGCCCGACCAGCGTCGCTGCGCGCTCATAGTTGTCCGGCCTCGTCTACCCGCGCGCGCGGATACGAGCCCAGCACCTTCAGCAGCGGCAGGCCCGCCGCCAGCCCGTCGAGCGCCGCCCGGCAGCCCGGATCGTCCTGGTGCCCGTCGAGATCCACGAAGAACAGGTCCCGCAGCCCGCGCCGGTCGGTGGGCCGCGAGGCGATCCGCCGCAGGTTCAGCCCGGCCGCGCCGAGGCGGTTCAACACGTCGGCGAGCCTCCCAGGCTTGTCGTCGAGGCCGATCAGCAAACTCGTCGCGTCGTCGCCGGTCGGACGCGACGGCTGCCGGCCCAGCACCAGGAAGCGCGCGACGTCCGCCGGGCCGTCGTCGAGGCGCGGCTTCGCGACAACCAGGTCGAACAGCTCGGCCGCCATCGCGGGCGCCAGCGCCGCGGCGTGCTGGTCATCGCGAGCCATCGCTGCCGCCGCCGCCGCTGACGGGGCCGCGACCACCGCGGCGCCGCCCAGCGCCTCGACCAGCCCCGCCGCGCAGCGCGCCGCTGCCACGGGATGCGCGAAGACTCGCTCGATGCCCGCGGTGGCGCCCGTGTGGGTCAGCAACGCGTGGGCCGCCTCGATGACGATCTCGCCGACGATCAGCAGGTCGGAGTCGATGAAGTGGTCAAGCGCGTGCGTCACCAGGCCCTCGGTCGCTTCCTCGACGGGGACGACGCCGTAGTCGGCGCCCCGCCCCACCTCGCGAAACACCTCACCCAGGCTGGCCGCCGGCCGGTAAAGCGCCGACAGACCGAACCGCGTCTTCCCCGCGAGGTGGCTGAACGTCGCCTCCGGCCCCGGGTACGACACCACCAGCGGGCTCTCGAGGGACAGGCAGGCGGACATGATCTCTCGAAACACCGGCCGCACCGCCTCGCGCGGGAAGGCGCCGTTGGCGGCCGCGGTCAGCCGCTCCAGGACGGCACGCTCGCGCTGGGGAACGTGGAACGCTTCGCGACGCTCGCGCTTGTGGCGTCCGACCTCGCGCACCACCTCGGCCCGCCGGTCGAGCAGCGCCAGGATCTGATCGTC
>DATMZL010001634.1:0-6420 GCA_035607075.1 Polyangia bacterium | reverse complement strand
GGACAGTTCGAGGTGCTCCAGAATCAGGCGCCCAAACCCGGGTGCGCGATCGACACGGATGAGACGGTCTACCGGGGCGAAGGCTACCTCGACCTTTCGCTCGTGAGCGCCGGCGCCCAATCGGCCTACTGGATCTTTCCGCTGGTGGTGAACAACCTGCCCGCATCAGACACAGGCGGCCCCGACGGGAACGAGATTGATGTCCACAGCTTCGCCGTCGACATCACCCCGTCGCCGCAGGGCCGTCTGCCGCCGAACGTCCAGGCGCTGTTCGACCACCTCAACGACCCGAGCATGGGCAATCCCGCGCTCCTTCATTACAGCCTCCCTTGGGCGGTGACGATCAAGTCCGGCGGCGGCAAGGCGGCGACGGCGGTCAACGGCTTTCCGGTCGCGCTCGCCCAGCAGGTCCTAGCGACCGGCGATGTCGGCGTCTCGGCGACGTCGATGCTGGTCAACGTGCGGACCCGCATCTTTGGCAGCACGAACACGCAGGACATCGAATCGGACCCGTTCGATTTTCCGATCAACGTCTGCAACGGCTGCCTGGTGGCGAGCGTGCAGCCCTGTCCTGTCGCGGTCAAGCCTTCAAACCCCGGCAACGCGTGCAACGTCGCTCAGGACGAACCGGTCGATTGCTGCAGCTTCAACGGCGCATTGATGTGCCCGCCCGCGGTGGCGGCCCAGTGAGCCAGCTCCGGTCCGCGGCGATCCTGACGCTCGCGCTTGGCGCGCTCGCGTGCACGAAGGTGTCGAACAAGAACCCGGCGCAGCCGAGCGGCAGCGGCGGCACCGGCATCATCACAACCGGGACCGCGGGTAGCATCGTGCCGCCGCCCCCGAGCGGCATGGTGGTGGTGGAGATCCAGATGCCGACGGCGGGCATCGTCGCGCCCGCCGGCTCGCTGGTCGACATCCTCGTCAACGCGCGCGTCGATCAGGGAGACGACTTCATCGACACGACCAGCGTCGAGGCCAAGGTGACCGCGGCGGGCGACACGGCGATGGTGGACTCGACCAAGCTGGCGCCCCAGGGCATGGACATGTACGGCGGCCGCATCAGCCTCGGCGATCGCCCGACCGGCGATTACACGCTGACGGTGACGGCGGTCAGCTCGGGCGGCGTGAAGGGCGAGGGCCACATCGACTTCAAGATCGACGCCGGGCCGCTGCTGGCCATCCGGTCGCCGCTGCCGTTCCATCCTTACAAGGGACTGCTGGTCATCGAGGTCGTCGCCGACGCCGCGGGGTTCGAGCCGCTCGACGGCCCGTATGCCACCGTCGCCAACTTCCCGGTCCAGCTGACGCAAGTCGGTGATGCGTCCAACCACCTCTACCGCGGCATGATCGACCTGCACGATCCGATGCCGCCCATGATCCTGCCGCCGCTCGTGGACCAGCAGCTGTTGACGGTGTGGGCCACGAACGGCAACGGGAAGCGCATCGATCTTCACCTGGTGTTCGTCATCGACGAGGAAGGTCCGACCATCACCGCAACCACGCCGAGGCCGGGCGAGATCGTCGGTGACATCGTCCGCATCTCGGCGACCATCGAGGATCCGTCGGGCGTGCTCGATTCGTCGGTGATCGCCGTCGTCGGCGACGACACCCGCCCGGCGCTGTTCAACATTCAGCTGAAGCCCGACGGGATGGGTGTCTACAGCGTCTTGTTCGACACGCGCAAGCTCACGAACTGTCCCGATCCGCCCAGCAGGAACGATCTGTGCATCGTCTATCCGACGATCTCGTTCCGCGTCTCCGACCAGCTCGGCAACGAACGCACGATCGGCTACGACTTCGCGGTCGACAACATTGCGCCGGTGGCGGACCTCGATCCGCCCAATATCCGGTCGTACCGGATCGAGGAGCAACGGGTCTGTTCGTGGGAATTCGATCCGCTGGGCAACGACATCCTCCTCGGCGACATGCCCGGCGACGGCGACCTCGTGCCCCAGGTCTTCGACCTGCGCGCGCGCGTCGAGGACGACGGCAACCACGCGCAGGGGCTGAAGGTGACACCGGTGTCGCTTGTCGATCCCGAAAATACCTCCGTGTACGTCCTGGACGACGAG
This sequence comes from Polyangia bacterium, assembly GCA_035607075.1. Lineage (GTDB taxonomy): Bacteria > Myxococcota_A > Polyangia > Fen-1088 > Fen-1088 > JADGRB01. The sequence goes on along the minus strand of DATMZL010001634.1, from coordinate 4,348 downwards.
AACCAGGCGCTGATCGTCGACACCGACGGAGACGGCTGGTGTGATTCGATCAACCCGCTCCTCGTCCCGACGACCGAGCCGCCGACGAGCAACAATCAGGTGCTGAAGGTGAGATTGGTCCCCGTCCCCCGAATGGGCGTCGGCAATTTCACGCCCGATTCTTCGTTGCCGGCGCCTCCCGCCTCATTATCGGCGTTTTGCCGGCGCGGAACCGATGCGGCGCTGCCCCCGTTGCTCTGCCCCGGCAACCAGCCATCAATCGCGATTGGTTATGCCGGCAATCAGCCTGCAATCTGGTCAGTCGAGAACGTCGACGCCCGCTGGTGCTTCGGCAAGCAGTTCGACACCTACGCCAACAACATCGGCGAGGGCTGGGCGTGCATCGCGGTCGCGACCACCGATTTTGCGAATAACTTCAGCGTGTCGCCGCCCTTGCGCGTGGACATCGACTACAAGCTGACCGGTAACTACGGACAGAACGGGCGCGGTACGCCGCCCGCTTGCACGGGGACCTACGACCGCGTGACGAAGACGGTCACCAACGGCCCGTGCAAGACGCGCCGTTTCGAGCGCCAGCCGAATCTCGACGACTACTACTGCTATCGCGACGAGTGCCCGGGCCCGTTCCTGCCGTTACCCTGAGAGTGTGAAGCGCGACCACCCGACGGCGCGCTATCCTGCTGGCCGGATGAGCGAACCCGCGGTCGCCGTCGATTCGCTGTGGAAGACCTTCGGCGCGACCGAGGCGGTCGCCGATCTGTCGTTCGCCGTCGCGCCGGGTGAGATCTACGGGCTGCTCGGCCCCAACGGCGCCGGCAAGACCACCACGCTGCGGATGCTGATCGGCATCCTCGTGCCGACGCGCGGGAGCGTCCGCGTGGCCGGCATCGACGTCGTGCAGGATCCGGCGGCGGTGCGACAGCGCCTCGGCTTCCTCACCAACACGACCGGCCTCTATCCGCGGTTGACCGGACGCGAGCTGCTCCGCTACTTCGCCCGCCTGTTCGGCCTGGCCCCGGACGCGGCGGCCGCGCGCATCGAGACGCTCGCCGCTGCGTTGCAGCTCGCTCCGTTCTTCGATCGCCGCTGCGAGGCGCTGTCGACGGGCGAGCGGCAGCGGATCTCGATCGCGCGCGCGGTGCTTCACGACCCGGCCGTGCTGGTGCTGGACGAGCCGACCGCCGGCCTCGACGTGCTCGCCTCGCACTTCCTGCGCGACTTCGTTCGCGCCGAACGCGATCGCGGCAAGGCGGTGGTGTTCTCGACGCACTACCTCGCCGAGGCCGAGCTGCTCTGCGACCGCATCGGCCTCTTGCACCGCGGACGCCTGCTGACGGAAGGCACGCCGCCGGCGCTGCGGGCGGCGGCCGGCGACGCGCCCAGCCTGGAACAGGCGTTCCTGCGCCTGGTCGGCGCCCACCCCACGCCCGACCCTGACGGTGTCCCGGCCGCGCCGCCCGACCGGCCCGAGGCGCCGCGATGAAGCTGGCCGACGTCCTGCTGGTCGCGGGGAAGGAGCTGCGCGAGACGCTGCGCGACCGGCGCACGCTCGCGGTCATGGTGCTGTTTCCGCTGGTCGTCTATCCGCTGATCACGCTCGCGACCCTGCAGGTGATGAGCGTGCGCCTCGCACGCACCGAGAAGCAGAAGCCGCGCGTCGCCATCTCGGGCCCGAGCGCGCTCGCGGACAAACTGCGCGCGCGCCTCGCCGCGCGCAACCACGGCGCCGGCGACGACTTCGCGCTGTCGTCCGGCCCGGTGACCGCCGCCGACATTCGCGCCGGCAAGCTCGACGCCGCGATCGCGGTCGACGCCCCGACCCGCGCCACGGACCCGCCGTCGGCGCACATCCTCTTCGACCCGACGCAGGAACGCTCGCGCACCGCGCGCGCGCGGGTCGAAGACGCGCTGGCGCCGGCCAGCGATCCGGGCTGCGCCGCGCCGTACTCGGTCAGCGTCGAGGGGGTGGCGCCGCAACAGGCGATGGGCGGCTACGCGCTTTCGAAGGTGCTGCCGCTGGTCATCGTGATCATGGTGATGCTGGGCGCGTTTCACCCGGCGATCGACATCACCGCCGGCGAGCGGGAGCGCGGCACGCTGGAGACGACGCTGTCAGCGCCGATCGCGCGCGCGGCGCTGATGACCGGAAAGGTGGTGGCGGTCGCGACGCTGGCGGCGCTGTCCGGCGTTCTCAACCTGGCGTCGATGTCGATCACGGTCCTCGAGGGCACACGCCTCGCGACCTCGGGCACCGGTATGACGTTTTCGCTTCCGCTCGTGCAAGCGGGCGCCGCCGCGCTGCTGGTGATCCCGCCCGCTGCGTTTCTGTTCGCGTCGGTGATGGTCGCGATCGGCGCGCTCGCGCGCAGCTTCAAGGAGGCGCAGACGCTGCTCACGCCCGTTTATTTCCTGGGCATGGCGCCGTCACTGCTCGCGGCGGTGGGCGACTTCGAGCTGACCCCCGGCGTGGCGTTCATCCCCGGCATCGGCGTGACGCTGCTGGCGCGTGACGTGATCTCCGGACACGCGGCGCTGGTCCCCACGCTGGCCGTGTTCGCCAGCAGCGTCGCGTACGGCGCGGTGGCGCTGGCGGTCGCGTGCCGGCTGTACGATTCGGAGCGCCTGATCGGCGCCGACGCCGTGGGCCTGGGCCTGCGCGACTGGCTCCGCCACCTCGCGTTCGGTCCACGAATGGAACCCGCCGATATCAACAACACGCCGCCGACCGCGGGACATGCGATCGCGCTGTTCGGCATCGGGGTGGTGTTGCTGGTCGCGTTCGTTCCCATCCAGGTGTGGAATCTCGCGATCGGCCTGGCGCTGTTCGAGTGGGTCGGCCTGCTCGGCCTTACCGCTGTCTACGCGCGCGGCAGCGGACGACGTCTCGCGTCCGTGCTGCGGCTGAGCAAGCCGTCCGCGGCGTCGGTCGTGGGCGCGGTCCTGATCGGATCGTCCGCCTGGCTGGTGATCGGCCTGCTGGTCGAGTGGGTGTTGCCGCCGCCCAAGGAGATGGTCGAGCACTTGCGGCGGGTGATCACGCCGGCGGCCGGTGGCGGCGCCGGCGCGTTCCTGCTCGCGCTGCTCCTCACCGCGGTCTCGCCCGCGATCTGCGAGGAGGCCCTGTTCCGCGGGCCGATCCTGCGCGGCCTGCGCACCCGCTTCTCCGCGACCGGGTCGGCGATCCTGACCGGCTTGCTGTTCGGCCTCTTCCATGGCGACGTCTGGCGCTTCATTCCGGCCACGATGCTGGGGTTCGCCCTGTCGGTCATCGCCCTAGCCGCCGATTCGATCGTCCCCGCGATGCTGGCGCATTTCGCGAACAACGCCTGCATCATTGGGTTGGTGAGCATGGGCGTCTCTGACGAGGCGGCGATGGCTCCGAAGCTCAGGCTCACGCTGGTCGCCATCGGAACGGTCGGGATCGCCGCAGGAACCGTTCTGCTGGCGCACGCTTACCGCGCCCGGAAGCGCCAAATGACGCTGTGATCCAGCGGTTGTAGCCTACTTCACGAAGTTTTTGTTGTTGGAACGGCCCGCCTTTGCTAAGAAGGCGAGCCATGGCAAGCGGTGAGGACAAGCAGACTCTCGCGACGCTGCGCCGCTGCGATGTCCTGTCCGACATCACGGCCGAAGCTCTTCAGCAGCTGCTGCCCGGCATCACGATGGGCAGCTACCGGCCGCGCCAGGTCATCTACCTGCCGGGCGACCGCGCGCAGGGGATTCACTTCCTCACGCAAGGGCGCATCAAGATCTCCAAGGTCACGCGCGACGGCAAGGAGCTGACGCTCGCCTATCGCACCGAGGGCGACTTCTTCGGCGAGCCCTGCTTGCTCGACGGCGGCCCGCGCGAGGAGATGGCGGAGGCGATGGACGCCTCGACGACGGTCGAGATCGGGCGCGAGCTGCTCGACAACCTGCTCAAGATCGACGGCCGCGCCTCGTACAAGTTTGCGCGCGCGCTCATCGCGCGGCGCAAGGATCTGGAAACGCGCGTCGAGCAGCTGATCTTCAAGGACGTCGGCGCCAAGCTCGCCGAGCTGCTGTTGAACCTCGGCCAGGAGCACGGCGTCTCGCACGAGCGCGGCACCGTCGTCGGCCTTAAAATCACGCATCAGGAGATGGCGAACCTGATCGGCTCGACCCGCGAGACCGTCTCGCTGACGCTGTCGCAGTTCAAGCGCAAGGGCCTCATCCAGACGGAGGGCCGTCGCGTGATCCTGTCCGACCTCGAAGGCCTCCGCACCCTCGCGTGATCCCCTCGCCCCGCCAATGTGGATAGCGGGGAGAGGGTTAGGGTGAGGGGTCTGCGACTTTTACGGGCGCTCTACAAGCCGCCGCGACGGCCGCG
>DATMZL010001523.1:0-2652 GCA_035607075.1 Polyangia bacterium | reverse complement strand
GGCCGTTCAACGTGAACTTCTTCTGCCATGCCGAACCGCAAGCAGACGCGCGGCGCGAATCGGCGTGGCGCGCGGCGCTGGCGCCGTATTTCGCGGAGTACGGCATCGATCCGAGCACGATCCCCACCGGCCCGAAGCGATCGCCCTTCAATAAGGCGGCGGCCGATGTGCTGGCCGACTTCCGGCCGCCGGTGGTCAGCTTTCATTTCGGGTTGCCGGACGACGATCTGCTGACGCGCGTGCGCGGCTGGGGTGCGAAGATCTTATCTTCCGCGACGACGGTCGACGAGGCGCGCTGGCTGGAGGCACGCGGCGTCGACGCGATCATCGCGCAAGGGAGCGAGGCCGGCGGCCACCGGGGCATGTTCCTTTCCGACGACGTCGCCACGCAGCTGGGAACGCTGGCGCTGGTGCCGCAGATCGCGGCTGCCGTGAAGGTGCCGGTGATCGCGGCGGGTGGGATCGCGGACGCGCGCGGCGTCGCGGCGGCGATCGCGCTCGGCGCCGGCGCCGTCCAGGTCGGGACCGCCTACCTGCTCTGCCCCGAAGCCATCACCAGCGCCGTGCATCGAGCCGCGCTGAAGACAGACGGCGCCCGCGTCACGGCGCTGACAAACCTCTTCACGGGCCGTCCCGCGCGCGCGATCGTGAACCGTCTGGTGCGGGAGCTCGGTCCAATGAACGCCGTCGCGCCGGCATTTCCGCTCGCGGCGTCGGCGGTCGCCGCGCTTCGCACCCGCGCGGAGGCGGCCGGCAGCGGCGACTTCTCACCGCTGTGGGCCGGCCAGAACATTAGCGGCTGCCGCGAGGTCGGTGCTGCAGCGATCACACGCGAGCTCGCGCGCGGTGTTGGCGTCTGAGGGCGCGGACCCCTCACCCTAACCCTCTCCCCGCTTCGCGGGGCGAGGGGATCGGACCGGAAGCTCAGCGCGCGCCGATGTGGGCGACGCGTTGGGCGAGTGGGCTGTTCGGGTAGTCGGCGAGGAACGCGCGAGCGAGTGCCCGGGCGCGCGCGTGCTCGCCGCTGCGATCGATGGCCTCGATGCGCATCGCGAGCGCCTCGGGCAGCAGCATCCCCTGGGGGTGGCGCGCGCGGTAGCGTTCGAGCAGCGACAGCGCCTGGGCTGGTGAGCCCGCGGCCAGCGCGGCGCGCGCAGCATCGATGAGCGCGATCTCGTCGCGCAGCGCGCCCGTCGACGCGGACGTCGCGTGCTCGACGGCGGGTGCGCGCGGCGCCGACGGCGCGCTCGCCGTGTTTGCGGCGGGGGCGCTCTCGACCGCGGGCGGCGGGCTCACGGACGGCGGTTCGACGGCCGGCGGCGGCGCGGGCCGCGACAGCAGCAAGACCAGACCAACCGCGCCGCCCACGCCCAGCGCCGACAGCCCCGCGATCTTCAGCGCCGACAGGCCCGGCTTCGAAAGACCGGGCTTCGCGGCCGCTCGCGCCGTCGTTTCCGGTGCGATGACCGCGCCCAGGCCCAGCGCGCGTTCGATCCGCGCCACCACCTCGGGCGGCGGCTCCTCGGCGCGCGCGGCGGTCAGCCAGCGCTGCCCGAAATCCGTCGGATCCTTCATGCCTCCCCCTGTTCGCGGCGCACGCGCAGCTCGATGCGGTTGGCCGCCTCGCGAAACGCCTCGCGCGCGAAGCGCAGCCGGGACGCGACCGTTCCGCGCGGCACGCCCAGCAGATCCGCGATCTCGAACGAGGAGAACTCGGCGATCTCGTGCAGCACGAAGACCTCGACCAGCGGCGCATCGACGCGCGCCAGAATCTTTCCGATCATGTCCAGCGCCGACTTGCGATCGTCCAGGGTCGCGTCGGCGCGCTCGGGGACATCCAGGTCCTCCTCCAGCTGCCAGCGCGCCCGCGTCCGCATCGCCGCCTGCGCCACGCGAAGCGCCGTCCCAACCAGGAACGCGCGCTCCTTGCCGACCTGGATGTCGGGCAGACGCTGCGCGGCGACAAGGAACACCTCCTGCGTCGCGTCGGCGGCGACGTCCGGCGCCAGCCCGCGGCAGCGGAGCATCCGCCAGATCACGCCCCGATGGGCCTTGAACATGTGCTCCAGGCGGCTGTGATCGCCGGCGACGACGGGCGCGGTCCGGTCCATTTCGCGTGAGGAGCCGGCGAGCTCTGCTCGCCGCGTATCATCGCGGGAGGGTTTGGGAACCCTCCCAGGGTTCCCATCAAATTGACCAGCCGCTACTGCAGCGTGTCGCAGCATCGATTCGTCCGTCAGGTGATGCGTATCAGCGGCCGAACTGATCACGGAAACGTCGCGGCCGCGCCCAACCCGAAGAACAGCACGACCGGCGGGACGTCGTGGAAGACGTTGGAACCGAAGGCAAACTGGTCGCGGATCAGGGCGGCCTGCGGCTCGACTGTCGCGGCGATCTCGACGCGTCGGAACGGTGACACCGCCAGCGATGCGGCGCCCCCGACGGTGGCGAACGGACGGGATCGCGTCCGTGGCGCAAGCGTGTCCGTCCCGGCCGCGACGATCCGCCCGGCCGCCGCGCTGGCACAGAGCCGCGCGCGGACAACGTGCGGGCCGACCCGCAGCGGGCACGCCGCCAGCGTGACCAGATCCAGCGTGAAGTCGGCCGAGCCGTCGAACGTCGACCACCCGTTGCGTGCGTGGTGCGCGGCTG
>DATMZL010000314.1:0-2715 GCA_035607075.1 Polyangia bacterium | reverse complement strand
GCCGGCGGCGCACGCGTGGCCGCAGCTTCCGCAGTTCGCGGTGCTGATGCTGAGGTCGACGCAGCCGGAGCCGCACAGCATCTGCCCCGCGACGGAGCAGCCGCACGCGCCCGCGTTGCAGACCGCGCCCACCGGGCACGTCAGCCCGCAGCCGCCGCAGTTGAGCGGATCGTTCCCGTTCGTCATCGCGCAGGATCCGCTCGGGCACATCGTCGTGCCGGAGTCGCACATCGTCGCGCACGTGCCGGCGTTGCAGACCTCGCCCAGCTTGCAGACCGTCGTGCAGTCGCCGCAGTGGCTGCTGTCGGACGACACGCACGCGCCGTTGCAGGAGAGCAGCCCCGCCTGGCACTGACAGGTTCCGTTCGTGCACGTCTGCCCGGCGCTGCAGCTCTTACCGCACATGCCGCAGTTCTGCGCATCGGTCGCCGCGTTCACGCACTGCGAGCCGCAGGTGATCTGTCCGGCGCTGCATGTCGGCACGCCGCTGCCGCCCGTGCCCTGCGTCGGGATCGAGCTGACCTTTCCTTCACAGCCGACCAGCGGCGCGATCGCCAGCGCCGCCACGATTGGGAGAATCCAAGCCTTCATCGCGACCACCTTTCGAACGAGCATCCGAACGCGCCTGGTTAGTGTCGCATCCCATCCGAAAATGCGTGAAATTATTCGAAAATAATCGACTCGACCGTGCATTTTCGGTGAGCCGGTTTTCGTTTTCGTCGGTCGCTTCGGATTTCATTCAGGTCTCGTGTTGCGCCGCGCGCGAGGTTTGCCGTTGCGCAACACGACCGTGGAACCACGGGAAGCCGGACCTTTTTTCGAGTAGTCTCCGCGCCGTTCCCATGGCCATCTCCTGCGGCATCGTCGGGCTCCCCAACGTCGGCAAATCGACCCTCTTCAACGCGCTGTCATCGGCAGGCGCGGCCGTCGCGAATTATCCGTTCTGCACGATCGAGCCGAACGTCGGCGTCGTCCCCGTGCCGGATCCGAGGCTCGACGCGCTGGTCGCGCTCTACCATCCGAAGTCGGTCGTCGCCGCGACCGTGAACTTCGTCGACATCGCCGGGTTGGTGCGGGGGGCGTCCAAGGGCGAGGGGCTGGGCAACCAGTTCCTGGCGAACATCCGGGAGACGGATGCGATCGCGCACGTCGTTCGCTGCTTCGAGGACGACAACGTCATCCACGTCGAGGGCCGCGTCGATCCGGTGGCGGACGTCGGCACGATCGACACCGAGCTGTGCCTGAAGGATCTGGAGACCGTCGACAAGCGGATCGAGCGCGCGAAGAAGGCTCTCAAGGGGCCGGCGCCGAAGGAGGAGAAGCAGATCCTCGAGATCTGCGAGCGCCTGCACAAGGGACTGGACGCGGGCAAGCCGGCGCGCGCGCAGGGGTTGAACGCGGAGGAAGTGGGGCTGGTGCGTGACTTGGGGTTACTGACGCTGAAGAAGGTCTTCTACATCGCGAACGTCGCGGAGAAGCAGATCGGGTCGGCTGAGAACGACAAGTTCGTCAGCGCGCTACGCGCCCACGCCGACGCCGAGGGCGCGCCGGTGGTGGTGATCTGCGCGGCGGCGGAGGCAGAGATCGCGGGGCTGGACGCGGCGGATCGGCCGGCGTTCCTGGAGAGCCTCGGGTTGAAGGAGCCCGGCCTGCACGCGGTCGCACGCACGGCCTACAAGATCCTGGACCTGATCACGTTCTTGACCGCGGGCGAGGACGAGTGCCGCGCGTGGACCGTGAAGCGCGGCGCGAAGGCGCCGCAAGCGGCGGGCGTGATCCACACCGACTTCGAGCGGGGGTTCATCAAGGCCGAGGTGATCTGGTGGGAGGACCTCGTGAAGCTCGGGTCCGAGGCGGCGTGCCGGGCCAACGCGAAGCTGGCGTTGGAGGGGAAGGATTACGTCGTAAGGGACGGGGACGTGATTCACTTCAAGTTCAACGTCTGACAGGAGCGCGTTGGGGCAACGCTCCCGCGCCGTACCGGAGGTTCATATTCCCTCGTTTCCTTAGGCCTTTGACGACCTCGGTCAGTTACTCTTCGTTGGTCGTTTCTTCGCGACCTGAACAAGTTTCTCAGCATTCTTGAAGAAGCCTCCCCCCAGCTTGTTGAGGCGAAGGTCGAAGGTTAGCGTCTTGCCGCTCCTTGTGACTTTACGAATCGAAACGTCGAGAAACCCGTCCTCCGGCTGCGCCCAGCCATTGCCGATGATTGTGAGGGACTCGCCCCGCGCATCTCCGATACCAATGCCTTTCAACTCCACCCGACCTGCGGCGCACTCAATGCTGGAGACATCAAACGACTCGAGGAACACGTTCGGAAGTGGCCCACTGGCGATCGTGAACACAGTTTGCGCTTTCGGAAAGACGCGCAGGTAAAAGACGACGAGCTCGCCAGCAATTCTGGCCCTCCACGCCCCTTCCCACTCTCCTTCGAGCGTCGTCTTAGTTACCTGAGGAACGAGAGGCTCCGTGGCGTGTGACGCCCGCGCGAGCCCGCTAGTAACCGCAACACCCAGCAACAAACAGATCAGAGATTTCATTTGACCCTCCCGAGATATTCCAGGTAGTAGCGAATATTGGTGTTCGGGTTGTATGCGACGAACTCGCCGCGCCCCGTTAGGGCGTAGACTGTGATGTTGTGGGTCTCAGCATAATTTACGTCGCCTAACGTGACCACACGTAGCCTGGAGATATGGGTGTGAGCGAGCGCGGCTG
>DATMZL010000317.1:0-3146 GCA_035607075.1 Polyangia bacterium | reverse complement strand
AAGCCGCGCTGGTCGGAGGGCGGAGCGCCCGAGATGCGGGCGCCAGAGTTGGGGCGAAAGCTGACCGGGGCAGAGCGCGCGGTGCTGGACGCGTGCCGCGCGTGCACGGCGAAGGAGCCGGCGCGGCGGATCGCGAGCGCGGCGGAGGCGGGGCGGTTGCTCACGGCGAGGCGGTCGTGGTGGGCGCGGTTGCCGGGTCGCCCGCGGCAACCGTTGATATTTGCCGCGACGCTGACGCTGATGGCGGCGACGGCCGTCGGCGTGCTCCGCGCGCGGCGCACAGCGACGGACGCACGCGCGCCCGTGCCCGCCGCCGAATCGGCGCTCATCGTGCCAACCGGCGAGGCCGCCGACTGGACGGACATCTCGACCGTGCTCGCCGAGGTGCCCGAACGAATCACCTGCACGCGCCCGCTCCCCGACAAGCGCACGATCCGCTTCGTCTGGAGCACCCCGCCGCGCGCCGAGGACGTCGACACCGTCACCCGCAAGCGCGTGCCGTCGCCGCTCGTTCCCGCTGCCTACGCCGAGGGCTGCCCGGACATGTCGCCCGACGGCAAGCGGCTCGTCTTTCAGGGCCACACGAAGGACGGGCGCGCGTTCGCATTTCTGTCGGAGCATCCGGACGGCCGGGACGCCGAGGCGGTCGTTCCGACCGCCGAGCCGACGATGTCATCGGAGCCGACGTGGCTTTCTGACGGTCAGAACTTCTCGTTCGACGTCGATTCGAAACACATGGGTGTGTTCGCGACGAAAGAGCGCCGGCTCACCGTGCTCCCGGAACCGATGGGTGGCAAGGCCCTCACGTCATTCCGGAACGTTTCGGGCGGACTCCTCTTTGTCAGTGGCTTCTCGCCTTCAGAAGAAACGAACGTCATCGGTCTGTCGTGGTCCCCTTTTCGAGAGGAGATGCGATTTCGATTCAGCGTGGCCGCTATGGACGTGACCGTCGGCCACGGGTCAAAGGTCTATTTCACGGATCCCGACGGCAAGCGCTTCAGACAAGTAAACGAACTCGATCGCAGCACGCGCATCGCGCGGCGGCTTGGCCGGGTTCGCGGTCAGATCGTGCGCGACCTGTCGGTACTCGCGGATGGCCTGGCGTTCCTCAGCGCGAGGGTCAATGCCGACCTCTTCGTTGTTACTGCGGACAAAGGTATTTCGCGCGTCACGCAGGATGGTTCCGTTTTTTTCGGCGCCTCCTGCGGCAATGATTTCATCGTCTCGCGGGACGACGGGCGACAGCTCGTAATCCAGCGGCTCGATTTGACGGGCAGGGTCCTCGAGACGCGCGCAGCGCCGGGCTTCGCGCCGGGATGCTCGCCCGACGGGAGCGTCTTCTATTACGTCATGTCTGCTTCGCGTGCCGTCGTGCGTTGCGATCGCCATGGGTGTGGTCAACTGCCGAGCCCAATGGCGATGAATCTTTCCGTCTCTCCCGACGGGACGCGCCTGGCCATCCTGAGCTGGGCGGCGCACGAACCGGCGGTCTCTTGGATAGCGAGCGACGGCAGCGGTTCCAACCATTTCGTTTCCGAGAGCGAGACGGGGTGCCGACCCGGCTGGGCCACGGCCCAGACTCTGTGGATCTCGCGGAGACGCGAGGGGAAGGTCGTCTGGGTCGAAGTCGACGCCGACTCCGGGAGGGAGACGGGAAAGAACGTGCCGGGCGGCCGTGATTGCGCCGACGGCGACGACGATCCATTGTCGCCGGTCGATCGGGACGTCCGGATTGTCTTCGACCGCAAGTCACAGCTCAGGCTGATCGCTGGGGACCAAATGGCGCGAAACTGATGTCCAAGTCCTTGGAAAGCCGTACGGATCTCGCTAGCCTCTCGGGTTGACGATGCGCCGCGATTCGTCATCCGACGTAGCTGCTTCCGAGTCGGACGACGATCCGAGCGTCACGGCCGTCGCCGACGAACCCGCGGTCACGCGCGAGCGTGCGCCTGAGGTGCAGCCGGGCGACCTCCTGGCGGGCCGCTACCAGATCGAGGCGGTCATCGGAAAGGGCGGCAGCGGCGTCGTCCTGCGCGCATTCGATCGCGTTTCCGCGACCGTTGTCGCGGTCAAGGTCCTCAAGTCCGGCCTGACGCACGACCCGCGCTGGGAAAAGCGGTTCCAGCGCGAGCTCCGCCTCGGCCGTCCGGTTCGCCACCCGAACGTCTGCCGCATCTTCGACATCGGCGATGCCGAAGGCTACCGCTTCCTCACGATGGAGTACGCGACGAGCGGCACGCTGCGCGATCTCGTCAAGAAGAACCAGCCGCTTCGCCCCTTGCCCGAGCGTCTCGCCGACGCGGCTGGCGTGATCGCCGGCCTCGCCGCGATTCACAGCGCCGGTATCGTCCACCGCGACGTCAAGCCCGACAACGTGCTGCGCATGGAGGACGGCCGCCTCGTCCTGTCCGACTTCGGCCTCGCGACGGATCTCCCCGACAGCACGATGGTCAGCGTCTTCGTCGGCACGCCGCACTACATGGCGCCCGAGGTTCGCGAAGGCGATCCCGCGACCACGCGCTCCGACGTCTGGTCCCTCGGCGTCGTCCTGCACGAGATCTTCTTCGGAAAGCGCCCCGAGAAGCGATCCGCGCGAAGCCTCTCGGGCGTGTCGAAGACCTCGACAGCGTCCACGTCGTCGACGATTGAGCGCGCGATGCTGGCGCTTTGCACGCGGTGCCTCGCCGACGATCCAGCCGATCGCCCCGAGGACGCGCACGCTGTCCAGCGCCTCTTCGAAAGCGCCCGCCGGTCACCCGGCGCGATTCTCTGGTCAGGTGCGCGTCGGAGGAGGGCGTACTTGGCCGTCGGAGCGACTGTGCTCGTGGCATTGGCTGTTGTCGGCGCGCGCGCCCGTTGGCGCGCGCGCGCGTCGGACACGGCCTCGGCGTCGATTCCGCGTCTCGTGAACACTGGCCAGCCTGCTGACTGGACCAACGTTGCGAAAGTCGTCGCGACTGTTCCGGGGCACGTTCATTGTTTCTCGTTCGTCCAACCAGACACCGTTCGGCTCATTTGGGGCAATCCCCGGAAGGCCGAAGACTTCGATATCGATTCGGGTAGTCGCCGGCCAGCATCGCTCGTGAGCGAGGCGTACGCGACGGGATGTCCGGATGTGTCACCTGACGGGAGCGAGATTCTGTTCA
>DATMZL010001096.1:0-5752 GCA_035607075.1 Polyangia bacterium | reverse complement strand
GCACGTTGCCGGTGTTCGAGCCGGTGTTGAAGCCGACCGACGTGTTGCCGTTCGAGCAGCTGGCCTCGCTGTTGCCGGTGCCGACCGCCTTCGTCTCGAGGTCGACCGACACGCCCGTCTTCAGGTAGCCGCCGCCGCTGCCGGCGATGACGATCGGAAGGTTGTTGTTGTTGTGGGCGTTGCCGTCGGCCAGCTCGGGCAGCCACATGATCATCGAGTTATCCAGCATCGAGCCGCCGCCCTCCTGGATGTTGTTGATCATGTGAACCAGCTTCGAGTACTTGCCCGCGTAGTAGCTGTCGATCTGCGCGATGTTCTCGATGACGTTGTCGGCGCACGTGCCGCCGACCGCGACGCTGCCGTTGCGGTGCGACAGGCCGTGGTGGTCGGACGAGTGCATCATCGTGACGTTCGTGCCGTCGGGCATCGTGGTCGGGATGCCGCTGAACGTGACGAAGCCCGGCCACTGCATGATGATCATGCGGTTGGCGTCGCACATCATCGTCAGCGCGATCAGGTTCAGCATCATGTCGGCCGTCGCTGTGAACGCCGTGACCGTGTCGCGCTTGTTCGCGGCGGTGATCGCTGCGTCGGTGATGCCCAGCGCGGTCGCGTTGGTCGCGTTGCACGCCGCGGTGGTGACGACCTGCGTCTCCGTGGTGCGCATCAGGTCCTTCCACATCGCCAGCGCCTGCGTGTCCGACTGGCTGAGCCCCTGGCTCGTCAGACCGTCGATGTCGCCCTTGCAGATGTCGAGGATGCTCTTGCCCTGCATCGCCATGTAGTCGGCCGGCGTGGCCGTGCCGCCCTGGAACAGGCCGGTGAGGCTGCTGTACACGTTCTTGGGATTGACCTCGGGCGTGTACGGCGTCGGCAGGTCGGTCGCGGCCGCGCCGGGCTTGTACGACACGATGCCCTTCACGTTCGCGAACGCGCTGCCGACCGACAGCACGAGCGGGCTCTTCGTGCCCTGGTTGAACATCGAAGCGATCTGCCAGTCCAGCGACGGCGCCGTCGCGTAGTGGTCGGTGTCCGGCTTGATCGGCGCGCACGTGAGCTTCGAGCCCATGCCCTGGTCGTGCGGATCGAAGTAGCCGTTGATTGTCCCCTTCGGGAACATCGCCAGGCCGCGCGGGAAACACAGCTTGCCCGCGAGATCGCTGAGCGGCTGCAGCGTTTGCCCCTGCAGCGAAGCGGCGTCCACGGTGCCGCTCTCCGTCTTGGGGAACCAGCGGTTCGTGAGGCAACCGTTGTTCGTGTAGAAGATGACCAGCCGCTGCGGGCCCGTTGCCGCCGCCCACGCCTTGCGCGGCATCAGCGACGGAAGGAATGGCGCGGCAAGCGCCGCACCCGCAGCACCCTTGAGAAAGAGTCTTCTTTTCACGGCAGCTCCTTCACGCGATAGCGGAACGACTGGGTTTGGGTGAGGTCGGTCAGCATGCTGATGATGTTGTAGCCGGACGTGTTCATCTTCCCGGCGATCATCTGGATGGTGCAGACGTCCTGGTTCGTGAGCTCGCGCTCGTACGCGAACGTCGTCAGCCGCTGTGCGTAGCAGTTCTGCGCCTCGGGCGAGGCGGCGATCTTCTTCATCAGGTCGACGGGGCCGGCCACGTCCACCGTGTTCCCGCCGATCGCCACCTTCGCGGTGTTGTCGATCGCGGCGCCGGTGCTCTTCTCGGTGGTCTGCCACTGGCCGATGCTGTCGTACGACTCCATCGCGAACCCGGGCGGGTTCACGACCGGCGCGTGGCAGCCGGCGCAGGCACTGCCCACGACCTCGGTCTGCGCGGCGACCTGCTTACGATTTGTGTTCAGGTCGGCCGACGCCGGAGGCAGCGGCATACCGGCAGCGTCAGGCGGCGGCGCCGGAATCTGCCTGCACAGCACCTGCTTCTCCAGGAACGCGCCACGCAGAATCGGCGACGTCCGGTTGTACGACGAGTACGAGGCCAGGAACCCGGCGTGCGTGAACACGCCCGCGCGCTGGGTCGGGTCGAGGTCGACCATCGTCAGCGTCGTGCTGGTCGAGGTCAGGCCGTAGATCGGCGCCAGGTCCTTGTCGACGAAGGCGACCGGCTTCGTGACCAGGTCCTGGAACGTTCCCTTGAGGTCGAACGTGATGTAGTCGAAGAACTTGGCCGACTCCGCCGTCAGCGTCGGGACCATCGTGGTCTTGAATGCGGGGAACAGCTGCGGGTCGTGCGCGGCCTCCGACCAGCGCGTCCCGTCGCCCTGCAGCGCGTACGCGGTGTGGAAGTCGGCGACCTTCACGCGCGCCTTCGGGTCCTGCAGCATGCGCTGCGCCTGCGCCAGGATGTCCGACTGCGCCTGCAGCTTGTTGTTCTGCGCCGCCTGAAACAGCATGTCGTCGGGCATCGAGCCCCACAGCGTGTACGAGAGGCGCGACGCCATCTCCCAGCTGCTCAGCTGGTAGCTGTTGCCGTCGGGCATCGCGGTCGACGTCTCCGCCTTCGTCAGGAACGTCGGCGACATCAGGAACGCCTTCACGATGAGCGTGATGGCCTGGTCGAACGTCCCGCTCTGCGTGAGCGTCGCCTTGTTCGTGTAGAGCGAGGTGAACTTGGTGATCTCCGCCGTCGTCAGCGGACGGCGGAACGCCTTCTGCCCGAACGTCGTCACGAACTGGTTGATGCAGGTCGCGTTGTCGGTCGTGCACGGCGTGACCTTCGCTCGCGCCGTCGTCGTCGCCGTGACCTGCTTCGACAGCGTGTCGGCCGCCGTCTTGAAGCCGTCCCATGCGCGCTGGTCGACGCTGCCCAGCGTGTCCGGCGCCAGCATGCTGGACGGCGGGCTGGTCGAGATGTCGATCCCCAGGAGGTCGCGCACCGTCTTGTCGTACTCGGAGCGCGTCAGGCGGGGCAGCTGCGACGTCGCCGGGATGCCGGGCGTGCACAGCGTCGGGTCGACGATACTCGTCGACCCGCCGGCGCCGCCGCTTCCTGTGGCGACGTTGTTGCCCGTGTTGCCTGTCCCGGAGCTGACCGAGTTCCCCGTTCCGGATCCGCTGTTATTGCCGGTACCGGAGCTGGCGCCCGAGCCGGAGGAACTTTGGCCGCTGATCGCGCCTTCGCACCCTGCGAGGAGCGCGACGCCGCAAATGATGGTTTTCGCCCAGGTGTTCATTGCGCTCACCTCGTCCCGGTAATCAGGGTGGAAAAATTGACGCGAAAGCGAAGGTTCGTCGGAGCACGCAGTCCGCCGACGTAGGTACAGTAGCGATTGGTGAACGATCAGCTCACAAACGGACCCTTAGGAGGCTTTTTTCCTGATGGCATGGGTAGTTACGTGTAGGTGTCGTTCGTAAATAACCAAAATTATTGGGTCCCTCAAACGTTGGGGCCGACGTGAGCCGGCGCCAGGCGGTCGTGGCGTCGTATCAGTAGCCGGCTCAGCGCTCCAGGTTGGCGCGTCCGGAAAGAGGGCAGGCCACCTCCGGAAAGTCCGGCAACCCGTAGGGAAATCAGCGAAGGCCGACGCCGATCAGCGGATCTTCACGAACAGGCTCGTGCCGCCGCGGGAGGCGGGGCGGCTGAAGTGAACGTAAATCTCCTCGCCCGGTGGGACCGACTCGATGGCGATGGCGAGCTCCTCGATGACGCTGAAGCGCGGGTCCTCGCGCGGCTCGAGCCGCGCGCTCCCGTGGACCTCGTCGCCGCGCCGGCACCAGAGCGCCCCGCCGCTGTCGACGTTCTCGCAGGGCGGTCCTGGCTTGGTCACGACGATCTTGCCCGAGCTGTCATCTAGCTCGAGGCCGAGTCGCCGCTTGACGATCGCGGCCGCATCGGCCGTCGCGGGCGCGCGGCGGTAGCCACCTTTGATCTTCGCGGCGACCGCCTTGTCGAACGCAGCCTTCGCCTTCTCGGCGGATGACTCCGGATGATCCTTCGTCTGCCGCTGCTCCTTCTCACTCTCACGTTTGCCCCAGCGGGCCGTCCAGCTCGCGCCCCGGCGCTCCGCGATCCAGATCTTGCCGCCCGTCCACAGCACGGCGCGGTCGTCGGGCGCCGGCACCACGACCGGCGCCGCTCGTGGTTGTGGCGCTCTCGGCGCGGGCAGGGCGGAGGCGCGCACGACCAGCGGCGCGCTGATCGCGAAGTGCTCCAGCCACTTCTCGTCGCTGACCTGGGCGCGCACAATCGCCGTCGGCCAGGGCGCCGCGAGCGCCTCCCGGGCCGCGGCGTGTGTCATCTCGTCGAGCGCCGGCGGCGTGGTCGCGGGCGGCAGATCGATCGCGAACGATGTGACGTACCGCTTCGCGATCTCGGGAAGGATCTCCTCCACGCGATTCGCACCTTCCATGTCGCGTGCCGCGAGATCCTCCTGCAGCGCGCGCGACAGCGCGGACGGTTTGAACTGGTGGTAGTGGTGGCTCGACGCGCCCAGTTCGCTGGAGCTTTTGTACGTGAGGGGCGTGAACAGCAGGCCCAGGACGTCGGTCTCCGTCGCGATGGGCAGCGCGCGGCCGTCGGGCGGGATGCGCACGCGTACCTCGACAGTCGTGCCCTGCTTCACCGCCGAGATCGCCGTGATGGGCGTCCAGTACAGAATCGAGCGGTATTCGAGCCTCGCCCCTCGCCGTCCCGCGATGGGCTTGAGCAGACCGATCGACTTCGGGTCGACGTAAGCGTTGGCGCCGTAGCCGCTCTGATCGCAGGACGCGACGTGAAGGGTCATCGGTTTTTCGATCGCCACAAGCGCGCCGATCCTGTCGCCGTAGTCGCCTTCGACGCGAACGGCCTTGCCGATCCAGGCGCGCAGCCGTTCGGTATCGATCGCTCCCTTCTTCATCACCTGGACGGTGCTGTACGCGGTCTCCGCGTACGCGGGAACCTCGAACAGCGCGGCGCTGTCGCGCGGGACGTACGCGAGCACCAGATCGCGCGGAACCCAGATGAACGCGCCCTCGACCTCGGCGGGGCCGGCGGGGGCGGCCGGCGCGATCGGCGGATGCTCGTCGTAGCCGCCGCGCCCGACCAGCTGGAACGCGCGGCTCGACCAGGTCGCGCCCTCCTTGATGTGCGCGATCCACGCGGGGTGCGTGACGGTGACGTGCAAGCGGCCGCGCATCCACTTTTTCGGATGATCCCAGTAGTCATGGTGCAACGAGCCCTCGCCCTCGAGCGCCTCCTTCGGCGGATCGCCAGTCAGGTCCGTGACCTCGAGGTCGCTGATGAACCCCGCCGCGTACTTCTTGACCCAGACCTTGTCCAGCGTCTCCTCGAACGCGACCTCGCGGTAGAGCGCGTCGCCCTTCTCCGCGGTGTCCCGCAACATCATCAGCGCGAAGCTGCGATCCGCCGGGATCTGCATCGCGTCCGGGTGAACGACCTGCACGTCCAGTACGACGGTGGTGTCGGTTCGGGAAACCGCACGGACGTCGTAGAGGTCGGAGCCCATGCGCCGTCCAGGATAGACGATCGCTCGGCGCCGCCGTCGCGCCGACTGCGACGTCTATCCGGTCTAGCCGGCGGCGAAGATCGCGTCGATCATTCCCTTGTCCAGGGTCGGATCGCCGAAGTCGTCGAGCGGGTTGCCAGCGGCGTTCTTGCACCCGACCACGGCGCCGATCGTGTTCAAGATCTTGTTGTTGGTCGTGAAGACCTTGTTGGGGACGTCGCCGGCGTCGACGTAGAGGCCCGACTTCAATGCGCCGCCGGCGTTGCCGACGAGAAGGTAAGGCACGTTGTCGTTACTGTGGCCGCCGGTCGCGAGATCGTTCACGTAGACG
>DATMZL010000328.1:0-6493 GCA_035607075.1 Polyangia bacterium | reverse complement strand
CGACATCACCACAAAACAATCGAAAATCACTCCATCAACGGCGCCGCAGATCGATCCGACGACGATCCCGAGGTTCGCGACGAACTTCACGCGGCCTTTCCCGTTCGTTGCGACACGAAATGGCGCCGGCCAGAATGAATACACCGTCCAGATCAATACGTTCCGCGCCCAGCAGCTGCCTTCGGGTTTCCCGCAGACGACGCTGTTCGGTTACGGCGGCAACGTTCTCACCGATCCAAGCGGCAACCCGTCGGTGGACGGAACCGGCCAGGTGGCGTTCAGGTTGACGTCGCCGGGACCGAAATTCGAGCAGACCAAGGGTATCCAGGCCCTGATTCACTACCGCAATCAGCTCACCGGATCGCACCCGCTGGCGGTCGACCCGACGCTGGACTGGGCGAACCCCAACAACTTCCCGAAGCCGACGCCGCCGTTCGCGCCGTTCCCGCCCGGGTACCCGCAGGCGCAGTCGCCGATCGCGCACACGACGCACACGCACGGGATCGAGGTGCTCCCGCAGTTCGACGGGACGCCCGACACGTGGTTCACGAACAACGGCATCCACGGCCCCGAGTTCGTGTCGAACGACTACACGCAGCCGAGCAGCAACCAGTCGGCGGCGTTCTGGTACCACGACCACGTGTTCGGCGCGACCCGCCTGGACGTGGGCATGGGCCTGTCGGGGTACTCCATCCTCCGCGACCCGGCCAACGCGCTCGACCGGCTCGGGAACTCCGACATCCTCGGGATGGAGGACGTTTACCAGTGGAAGCTGAGATCAGGTGTAGCGCCGAACAACAGCACGACGCGCACCCAGGGCTCGTTCTCGGTGTCGATAACGAATCCGGGCACCACCGAGCTCCGGAGCGATCCGTTCGCGGTGACGGCGACGCTGCCGTCGAGCTTCCAGATCGACGTCTTCATTCCGACGGGCGGGGCGGTCGGCAACGCCTTCATGTTCGTCGACTGCCCGAGCAAGGGGCTGACCCGCTTCAACATCGGAAATGTCAGCCTGGCCGGCCGGACGCAGAACGCGTTCAACACGCTGACCTTCAACCAGGTGCCGTCGAGTCAGATCGGCAACTCCTGCGTCGACTTTCGCATCACCGTGCGGCTGCAGGGCGTCGGGACCGGCACCTACCGGCTCGACAACATCCGCGGTCCGGCCGTCGTCCAGTCGACGCCGCTGCCGACCCGCGAATTCGAGGTGCCCACCATCGTGCAGTCGCGCTCGTTCCGCACGGACGGGGAGATCTTCTACCCGCTCGCCACGGAGGCCCCGCCCGGTGAGACGGTCGGCGCCAACCCGGACGTCAACCCGTATTGGCTGCTGATGTTCGACGGCGAGACCAACGTCGTCAACGGGCAGGTGTGGCCGAACATGAACGTGCAGCGGCACGCCTACCGCTTCCGGTTCCTGAACTCGTCGAACCAGCGCTTCTACCGGATGCAGCTCTCGAACGGCATGCCGTTCACCATCATCGGCGAGGACGGCGGCTACATCCGCAGCGCGCAGAACGTCGGCGCGTTCAACATCGGCGTCACGGAGCGCGTCGACACCATCATCGACTTCTCCAGCCTTCCCGTCGGGACGCAGGTCGTCCTGCAGAACATCGAGCAGCGGCAGCCGCCGATCGGCGCGGCCCCGAATCCGAACACGGACGGCACCATCATGCGGTTCACCGTCGTGGCCGGCCCGACGGTCCCGCCCCGGGCGCTTCCGGGGACGCTGAACACCATCGCCACTCTGACGCCTGACCGGCCGGTCCGGCACCTCGTGCAGAACGTGCAGAGCGACGACGCGGGCCGCCTGCTGCAGGCGGAGCTGGACGGCCAGCTCTTCCACACGCTCCAGACAGAGCTCCCGACGGTCGGCGCGACGGAGGACTGGCAGTTCATCAACACGACGCCGCTCACGCACAACAAGCACGTCCACCTGATCGAGTTCCAGGTGCTGCAGCGGCAGGCCTTCGACGCCGCCCGGTACCTGGCGGACTGGAAGCGCGCGAACGGCAACCCGCCGTTCACCCACCCGACGCTGCGTATCGATCCGGCCCCGTACTTCACCGGCGCGGTGCTGCCGCCCGCGCCCGAGGAGAGCGGCTGGAAGGACACCGTGCGCACGCCGGCGGGAGAGGTCACCACGATCCGGATCCGCTGGGCGCCGCAGCAGGACGCGCCCGGCACCAGCACGCCGGGTGTGAACCGCTTCCCGTTCGACCCGACGTACAGCATCGGGTACGTGTGGCACTGCCACCTGGTCGAGCACGAGGACAACGAGATGATGCGGCCGATGACCGTCATCCCGATCTGGGCCCCGGGCGTCGCCTACGCGGTCGGAAACCGGCGGAACCCGGGCTTCGCCGCCGGTCTGGTCGACTTCAACGGGGTCGACTACTCCGCGCGTGTCGCCCACACATCGGTCGCCGGCGTCACGCCGGACACGCGGCCCGATCTGTGGGAGCGCATCAACAACCAGAACGGTGATTGGGCCGTTCAGATCATCTACCAGGTGGGAGACAGGGTCTTCTTCGGAGGCCACGTCTACCAGGCGTTGCAGCAGAACCAGGCGACGAACGCCAACCGCCCGGACGTCGCGCCGGCGGTGTGGCAGCTGGTGTTCTAGCCACGTAGTCAAAGGCCAACAGGACCCGGCGGAGGGGGCTCCGCCGGGTCCCGCGCCTGTTTCTCCCAGGAGCCCCCAATCACGCGCATCCCCGTCAATGGAGGAGCCCCCATGCGCCCACGCTTCGTTTCGTCGTCGTCGCGAATGATCGTCGTTGCCCGTGCGCTGCTGGTGGCGCTGGCCGCCGCCGCGGTCGTGACCGGGTTCGTGGTGACGCGCAAGAGCGCGCCCCAGCCCGCCGCGAGCAACGTTGTGTTTGTCTGCCCGATGCATCCGGCGGTGACGTCGGCGACGCCGGGCGAATGTCCGATCTGCCGGATGGCGCTTGAACGGCAGGCCGCCGCCGCCGGTACCGCAGGCAAGGCCGCCGAGCCCGCGTCGCTGACGCTGCCGCGCGGGATGAGGCTGGCGGGTTTCGACGCCGTCTCGCGCGTCAAGCAGTTCGAGAGCACGTTCGCCATGCGCGCCTGGGCCTGGGCCGAGAGCCGCGAGGTCGGCGTCGCGCTCTACCCGCGCGACCAGGCCGCGATGCTGCAGCCGGGCGAGGACGGGCTGTTCGAGCCGCAGAGCGGCCCGCGCGGAGACAACCCGCATGGAATCAAGGTTCACCTCACCGCGCAGGCGCCCGAACCGTGGGATGCCGCGACGGTGCTGGTGCGGTTTCGGATCGATAATCGTGCGGGCGCCGCGCTCGAGCCGAAGGAGATCGGGTCGATCAAGTTCGCGCTACGGCTGCGCACCGGACTGGTGGTGCGCGAGTCGGCCGTCATTCAATCGCCCGAGGGACCGTACGTTCTGATCGCGTCGGAGGATCGGAAGACGTTCACGAAGCGGCCGGTCCAGATCGGCAGCACGCTCTACGAATACGCGGATCTCCTGGGCGGGGCGCGTGAGGACGAATATGCCGTCGCCCAGCACACCTTCGTGCTGGACACGGAGCGGCGCCTGGGGAGGAGGGCGGCGCCATGATCTCGCGGGTCATGACGTTCTGCGCGCGGCGGCCGTGGGTGGTCGTCGGCGCGACGGCGCTGGCCGCCGCCGGCGCGTATGCCGCGCAGATGTCTCTGGCGCGCGACGCGATCCCGGATCTCTCCGACCCGCGCATCGGCGTCATCGCCGAGTGGATGGGCCACCCCGCGACGGACGTCGCGGACCAGGTCACCCGCGTCGTGACCGCCGGCCTCGATCACGTTCCGGGGGCGACGGCGGTGCGCGGCCAGTCGATGTCGGACATGGCGTACGTCGACGTGGTGTTCGGTTCGGAGTCGGCGCTCGCGGCCGGGCGCGCCGAGATCGTGCGCCGGATGGCGGCGCTGCGCCCGCGGTTGCCGGGCGGCGCCGTCGTGACCGTCGGGCCGGAGGCGTCCGCCACCGGATGGGTGCTGCAGTACGCGCTCATTCCGGGCCCGAAGATCCACGCGCCGATGGGCGAGAACTCGAGCCAGACGCACCAGGGCAAGCTGCGCGGCCTCCGCAAGTTTCAAGACCTGATGCTGCGGCCGGCGCTGGAGGCGGTGCCTGGCGTCGCCGAGGTGGCGACCCTGGGCGGCGAGACAAGCGAGGCGGTGGTCCAGACCTCGGCGGACCAGCTCCGCGGCGCGAACGTCGCGCTGTCGGACGTGGTCGAGACGCTGCGCGCGAAGATGGCGACACACCCGCGCACGGCAGACGAGATCACCCGCGACCCGCTGCTGTCGAAGGTGGCGCAGGCGAGCGTCGTCCCCACGATGGCCGGCGGCGAGGCCGACGTCGACGGGGGCGAGCAGGTGGTGATCGGGACCGTGATCGCGAAGCGCGACGCCGATCCGATCGCGGTCATCAAGCGCGTCAGGGAGGCGATCGAGCAACACCGGCACCACCTGCTCGAGCAAGACCGCATCCACGTGCTCTACGATCGCTCCGAGCTGGCGGGCCGGGTCGAGCACACCCTCGTCCGCGCCGTGACGGAGGAGGTCCTGGTCGTCGCGTTCGTCGTCCTGCTGTTCCTGCTGCACCCGGCGAGCGCGCTGGTCCCGATGATCACGCTGCCGCTCATCGTGCTGCTGACGTTCGCGGCGTTGCGGCTGTTCGGCGTTCCGGCGACCGTCATGAGCCTGGGCGGGATCGCGATCGCGCTCGGCATGGCGGTCGACGCGGATCTTGTTGCGCTGGAGGCGTGCCACCGGCGCCTCGAAACCGGAGGTACGGAAGATCGCCGGCGTCATCTCGTCGCCGCGGCCGGCGCGCTCGTCCCGGCGATCTTGACGTCGCTGCTGATCGCGGCGCTGGCGTTCGTGCCGGTGTTCGCGTTCGGCGGCGAGACCGGGCGACTGTTGCGCCCGCTGGCGCTGGGCAAGACGCTGGTGGTGCTGGCGGGCGCGCTCGTCACGCTGACGCTGGCGCCGGCGCTGCGCGATCGGCTGGTCCGCGGCCACGTCGTTCCCGAGCTGCGCAACCCGCTGACCGCCGTGCTCGTGCGCGCGTACCGGCCGCTCGTGCACTTCGTCCTGGCGCGGCCCGCGATCACGCTGGTGACGGCGGGGCTGCTGGCGATCTCCTGCCTGCCGATCGTGTCGCGTCTGGGCAGCGAGTTCCTGCCGCGCATCGACGAGGGCGAGCTCCTGTACATGCCGACCGCTGCGGCGGGGCTCAGCGGCGTCGACGCGCACGGCGAGCTCAAGGAACAGGACCGCGACATCTCGGTCCTTCCCGGCGTTCAAGCGGTGTTCGGAAAGATCGGCCGCAGCGACAGCGCCACCGACCCGGCGCCGTTCTCGATGGCGGAGACCACCATCCGGCTCCAGCCGCGAGGCGAGTGGCCGCGGATGTTCCACGCGCGCTGGTACTCGAGCTGGGCGCCCGAGCCGTTCAAGCGCCTGCTGCGCCGGATCTGGCCGGAGCGCGCGCCGATGACGACCGACGAGCTCGTCGAGCACCTCGACACGAACACGGTTCGGCCGGGCTGGACGAACGCCTGGACCGCGCCGGTGCGCGCGCGCATGGACATGATGTCGACGGGCGTGCGCACGCCCGTCGGGGTGCGCGTCGTCGCTGCCGATCCGGCGCGGGTCGCCGCGCTCGGCGGCGCCGTCGAGGCCGCCGTGCGCCAGGTGCCCGGCACGCGCAGCGCCGTCTACGAGGGCCTCGGCGGCGAGCGCCGTCTCGGCTTCGAGCTGGACGCGCAAGCGCTGGCGCGCTGGGACGTCGACCCGGCGCGCGCCCGCGCGGTCGCGGACTTCGTCGCGACGGGCGGCGCGATCGGCGAGATCCCGGCGGCGGACCCACACGCGAAGCGCCCCATCCCGGTGCGCCTGGCGCTCGATGCGCCGTTCTTGCACAAGCCACCGCAGGACGTGATCCGCGACGCCACGGTGCGCGGCGGCCGCGACGGCAAAGGCCAACCCGTGCCGCTCGCCTTCCTGGGGCGGCCGAAGTGGGAGGTAGCGCCGGCGATGCTGCGGTCCGAGCACGGCGAGCTGTGCGGGTACGTGCACGTCGACCTCGTCGAGGGGACGGATCTCGAGGGCTACCTCTCCGCCGCGCGCGCCGCCGTCGACGGCGCGCTGCGCGCTCCCGCGATCGGTCTCGGGGCCGGCGAGCGCATCGACTGGATCGGGCAGTACGAGCTGCTCGCGGCCGGCCAGCGGCGGCTCGCGTTGATCGTACCGGTCGTCGCGCTCTTGATGCTGGGGCTGCTCTGGTTGCAGTTCCGCAGCGTGACGGAGGCGTTGATCGTGCTCGTGTCGGTGCCGTTCGCGCTGGTCGGCAGCTTCTGGACGCTGTACGTGCTGGGTTACCGACTGTCCGCGCCCGTCTGGGTCGGCCTGCTCTCGGTCGTCGGGCTGGCCATGCAGACCGGCGTCGTGATGGTTGTGTACATCGACGAGG
>DATMZL010000388.1:0-3856 GCA_035607075.1 Polyangia bacterium | reverse complement strand
GAGGGCATCCTGGGCGCGGTCCACGCGTTCCTCGACGAGGTCTTCGACGGACGCGACATGCTGCTGCGTTCGGCGCTGAACATCCTGCACGAACGCGAGCTGAAGGAAGGGACGAAGACGACCCGCGGGCGCATCGAGTGCGCGCTGATGACCAGCAACCGCTACCTCGCCGACATCCTGGACAACGAGCGCCTTGTCGCGTTCGTCGACCGGATCGCGTTCCTGTCGTTCGTGCCGAAGGGTTTTGCGGCGCCGGACGCGCTCGAACACGTTCTGCGCGCGCAGGTCGCGGGACGGAAGCCGCCCGAGCTGGAGACGCGCCTGACGATCCAGGATCTGGACGTGCTGCAGGCGGCCGTGGACGCGGTCTATGTCGACGACTCGATCTGCGGCGCGCTGTCGGCGCTGATCCAGGGGTTCGACGCCGAGCTGGCGGCGGCGCGGCGCGCGAACCCGACGTTCGTCCCGTCCCGTTACCTGTCGACGCGCACGGCGGTGCGAATGGGCAGCCTGTTGCGGGCCATCTGCTACTACGACCACCTGTTCGGCGATCCGGCGCGACCGCTCGAAGCGGCGCGCGCGGATCTCGCGGAGCTTCGCCTGGCGATGACGCTGTCGGGCCCCGCCCCCGCGCAGACGGCGCAGCTGCTGCAGCGGGAAACGGACCCGCGCGAGCGCCGGCAGCTGACCATCGTCCGGACCGAACGGGAGATCTTCGACCGCTGCCTGGCGGCGCTGCCGTCCGCGGCGGCGGTCCACAGCGTCCGACCGCGGGTCGAAGATCGGCCGCTGCTCGCCGAGGCGGCCCCAGCGGCGCTGGCCCGGCATTCGAGCGAGCGCCTGCTGACGCTCTCGCGCGAGCTGGCCATCGCTGCGACCAGCGGGCAGCGCGACGCTGACGAGGCGCGCGACGCGCTGGAGGCGGTGCTGGGAGAGCTGGTCGAGCGCGCGCTCCGCTCCGGCCTCGCGATGCGCTCCGCCGACACGACGCCGGAGGAGACCGTCGCGCGGCTGATCGGCCTGGCGAACAACCTCGAGAGCGCGGGCCGCACGCACGTGCGCGCGGCGCGCTGGCTGCGGGCGCGCGCGCTCGAGACCGTCGACCGTGCGATCACCTTCAACGCCGCGCCGCTGGGCGAAGTGTTGTCGGCGATGATCGCCGTGACGGGCGATCTGGCGGCGCTCCAGAACTTCTTCGACGCCGGCCTGCGCCGCATGGAGCGCCTGGGCCAGCTGCGCGACGGCCTCAGACACGCCGGCGTCGACGAGGCGGACCCGCTGGCCGCTGACCAGCTCTGGAAGAACGCCGCGATCCGGCTGGCGGTGGAGCTGGCGCCGGTGCTGCGGCGCGGGCTGGAAGCGACGGGGGCGCGGTTGCTGGCGCCGGGCGCCGGCGCCGATCTCGCCGGCGCGCTGAAGGTGCTGGAGCCGGCGCTCGTGCTCGCGCGGAGCTGGCGCGAACGCCTGGCGGCGCTGGGCGCGGACGGGACGACGTTCTTTCACGACGTCGTCAGCTCGCTTGTCGCCCCGATCGCGCGGCGCGCCTACGAGGAGATCGCGGGTGGATCGCGCGACAAGGTGGTCGCGGCGATCGAGGAGCGCAGCGCGCTGCTCGCGGCGTCGGGCGTGCTTCACGTCCTGTCCGCCGCAGACGTGATGGGCTGGACGATCGCCGCGCTCCTGCGGTCGAGCGACACGCGTCCGAAGCTGTCGGAGCCGCTGGGCATCGCGGGGTACCGGCGCCTCCGGGCGATGTCCGGCCACGCGACGTTCGCGAGCCTCATCGTCGACTTCTACCTAAAGCTGATCCCGACCGGCCAGGACCTACTGGATCCGGACCGGGTCGTGCGCCGGGTGGGAGACATCGTGGCGGCTCTGCCCGAACACGCGCGCACGGCGCTCACACAGCGCGACCAGGTCCAGATGGAGACGCTGCTCGACTACCTGGAGGGGTGGTGGTCCGCGCTGTCGGGCGAGGCGAAGGTCAACGGGTCCGCCAACGGATCGGCGTTGGAGGTCCTCGTCAAGTCGCGCTTCTTCGAGATCACGCACGACGAAGGCGCGCTGACCCGGTTCGCGCTGGAGGCCAGGCTGTCGGCGATGGTGTTCGGTTCCGAGCCGGCGGCGCGGCTGCTCGCGCGGATCGCGGCGATGGAACGCGCGACGACCGCGGAGGCGCAGAGGGTGCTGACGGCCCACGCGGGGGTTGCCGACGGCGCGGCCGACGACGTCTCGGCGCGCGCGCAGCGTTGAGCGAGCCGCTTCGCGAGCTGGCCGATCGCATCGAGCGGCTCGCGACCACCACCGACGACGGACGGTTCTCCTGGTCGCGCCTCTTCGGGCGGGTGTTCCGGACGACGCGGAGCCCCCGCATCAAGGTCGAGGACCTCACGCGGATGCTCGATCGAATCGAGTTCGGATACTCGGCGGCGCTGCGCCTGAGGACCGGAGATCGAGAGGCACGCCGGCTCGAGGCCGACCGGCTCGCCCTCCAGGCGGAGGGCATCGAACCCACCGTCGAGGTCTACGCAGACACGCTGCGCGAGCTGCGCGCCAACATCGCCCGCGCCGAGCGCACGTCGTTCGTTCACGGCCGCCTGCCCGACGGCCACATCGATCGTTTGTGGCGCCTGTTCCAGATCGTCTACCGTGCGGGCGAGTGGGTCTTCGATCGCGATCGGCGATCGCTGCTGCGCGATCTGATGTGCGCGGACGCCCGCTACACGCTGATTCCGCTGACCACCGCAACCAGCCACGGCGACGCCCGTGCGGTCCACGGCATCGACGCGCTGATCGGCGCGGCCAGCGCGGAGACGCGGTCGATCGGCCGCCAGCGCCGATTGCTGGAGGCGGCCCGCCAGCAGCTGCTCGACGCCGGCGCGGCCCTGAAGCTGAACGACGAGGCGGAGCGCGCCCGGCGCGTCCTGCTCGCCCGGCGCATCGCACGCATCGACCGGCTGGAGGCGGCGGGCGTCTCGCCCGACGTCGACCTCGGCTACCAGGTGCGCGAGGCGGCTGCGCGTCGCGAGATCGCGCGCCTGGGCGCGGCGCTGTCGGCGCTGGAGGAGAGCGCGTTCGTGGCGGGCGACACCCAGCTGCACCGGCTGGCTGGCCGCGCCGCGGACATGTTGTGGGGCGGCGCCGCCGAGCGGTCCTACTCCCACGTGCGAGGGGAATCGCTGCGTGCGTCGGAGAACCAGATCTTCGGCCCCGCGATGCGGGCCGCGGCCGATCGCGGCTACGCGAGGGCGATGCGCCAGCTGGAAGACATACACGCCGGCCGGATCCAGAACGACGATTCGTTCATCTTCACGAACGCGTACGTCGCCGAGTGGCAGCACTACCTGACAGGGCAGGCGACCGATGAGCTGCTCGCCGCGGCCGTTGCCGCGGACGGCTGCTTCCAGGTGGGTGCCACCACCTCGCCCGGGCGCGCCGCGGGCGAATCTCAGCGCGCGGAGCTGGTCGCGTTCCCGCAGCAGGAAATGGTGCTGGAGCCGGTCGGCAGCGTGAACGACCTGGCGGGCGCGGTGATCGGCGATCCGCGCAGCGTGCTCATGGACCTAGCCGCCGGCCGGTTGCTGGCGCGCCGCTACGTCGCCTGGCGCCCGCACAAGCAGGGCGAACGCCGGCTGCGAAACGAGGTGCGCGTCTATGTCCTCGACGGATCCTCGTCGATGCTCGGGCCGCGGGCGCGCATGCGCGACGCGCTGCTGCTGGCCGAGCTCTCCACGCTCGGCGCGCGTCTCCGCGACGCGACACGGGCGGGCGATCAGGTCCTCTACTACCGATACTTCAACGAGCACGTCGGCGAGACGCGTCGGGTGGCGAGCCCGGAACAGGTGCTCCAGGCGGT
>DATMZL010000363.1:0-6119 GCA_035607075.1 Polyangia bacterium | reverse complement strand
CAGCCGCTCGGCACGCAGTTCCCGATTCCGACGGCCTGCGGGTACCCGGGCACCCCGCAGAGCATCCAGTACGTCTGGACGACCAACGGAGTCGCCTACGCGCTCGCCAGCGCGGCGGCTTTTGGCAACAGCACCAACTGTGGCCGCTGCGTCGACCTGGTGCGCACGCAGTCCGGAAGTCAGCCGAAACATCTGATCGTCACGATCGTCGGGGGCTGCACCGACCCGGTCTGCGTCGCAAACCCGAACCTCCCGCGCTTCCAGATCGGCCCCGGCGCCTACGGGATGCTGGCGACGGCGAACGAGCCTTCGCTCCCCTCGCCACAGGATCCGAACGAGACGCTCAGGTACAGCTTCGTCGAATGCCCGGTTCCGACCGGTGCGGCAGGGACGCCGGAGTCGATCCGCGCCAGCGTCACCTACGTCAACGGCGCGCCGGCCTCGATCCTGTTCGTCGGTCAGCGCTTCGGGATCATGTCGGCGTCCTTCGAAAACCCGACGGTCGGCCAGCGGATGCCGCTCGCGCGCGACAACGCCAACGTCTGGCTGCCCCCCAGCGGTACGACCCTCGGCAGTGGCTCGCCGACGTTCCACCTCACCGACACCAACAACCGGGAGATCTCGTTCCCCTTCGCGGTGACGACCGCACCGGCGTTCACGTCGACGGGCGTGCAGTTCCTGCCCTGCAACGTCCCCTGACGACAAAAACGGCGTGGTCTACCGGACCAGCTGCACGTGCCCGGGCAGATCCCGACGAACCAGCTCGTACCGGGCGGCGAGCGATGCGCTCTGCCCGGGCGCGAGGTCGTGAAGCGGGCCCAGCAGCTCGAGCTCGACGTATGCGTCGGGCCCGTCCGGGTTCGTGTAGATCTGGCTGTGACCGCCGTCGGGCCAGACCGCTGCGCTGTCCGTCGTGGACGCCGCTGATTTGCTCTCGATCACCAGGTCGACGCGGCCCGGCTCGGCGCCGATCCATTCCAGCCTGTCGGCGTCGGTCGCGATCATCGTCTTCTGATGGGGATCGCGCTCGAGCGACAGCCGCCCGTCCGCGACCGCGAGGTTCAGCGGCGCGGCGGGCATCACCCGGCGATGCCCGCCCGCAAACGCCGACCGTGCGGGGAGGACGGCCACCATCTTCGCGGGCGGCTGCAGCTGCGTGATCGTCCAGACGGCGACGCGCACGGTCGGCCCCTGCACCTTCTCGAAGGTGGTCTCGATCGACATCACCGGCTCGCTCGCGTGCAGCGAGATCTTTCGCCGCACGCGAATGCCGTAGGCGGGATCGATCGGCGACAGCATCACGATCGCGCCGCCTTCGACCGTCGCGGCGTGCGCCACCGCATCGAACGTGCGCGGCGGCGGCCACCCCTTTCCGACCATCGATTCCCACGCCGACTGCGGCGCCGGCCACGCCTTGTCCCCGCCGAAGTTGATCCAGCCGTTCTCGTCGCCGGCCAACCCGGGCCCGATCGCCGCATGGCTCCAGAACGGGCCACCCGAGGTGTCATCCAGCAGGCGGAACTGCATGACGCGGCCGATCGCCGGCACCACCATGACCTCGGCGGCGGCGTTGCGCAGCGCGATCGACTCCCACCCGAAAAGGCTGGCGGTGCTCACGACGGGACCGGCCGGCCTGCACGCGGGCAGCGCCGCCAATCCCAGGAGCACGAAAAGCGCATCGCGCCGAAGACTCACGCGGACAAAGCGCCGCTTAGGTCTTCAGCTCGGACGATTCGTCGGCGACCTGCTGCCGGGGCGTCGGTGCAGCGGGCGCGTTGGCGCGCTCGTCGATCAGCGCGAGCGCGACAGCAAGCGCGCGCCGCGTCTTCTCGGTTGTCTTGTCGTCGGCGCGGATGCGCTGGTACGCCCGTACGATCTGGTCCTCGTAGTCGGCGACCTTGGCTTCCAGCTCGGCGATGCGGTCGCGCTGCTGCGCGAGCTTGACGTCGCGGTTGCCGAGCTCGACGCGCGCGGCGTCGACGTCCGCCTCCATCCCCGAAAGCCGCCGGTAGGCCTGCTCGATCTCCTGGACGCGCGCCGCCAGCTCGCCCTCGGCACGCGCCGCGCGCCCCAGCGCCGAATCGTACTCGGCCCGGTGCTTTTCCGTCAGTTCAGTCTTCTCGGTGAGGTGGCGCCGCTCGATGTCGGTGACGCGCCCGTGGTGCTCCTCGTCGCGCCCCTGCAGCTCGCCGCGGCGCCGCGTCTCCGCCGCCTCCAGCTCCGCCACGCGCCGCGCTTCCTGCTCGGCGATGTCGCGCTGGCGCCGCTCCTCCGCGCCCGCCAGCTCTTCCTCCTGGCGGCGCCGCATGGCGAGGATCTCGTTGCGGTGATCGCGCTCTTTCTGCTCGGTCAGCGCCTCGTACGCCTGCCGCTCCGACGCCAGCTGGACCGCCTGCTCTTCCCGCGCCGCCGCGATCGCCTTCTCGTGCTCCTTGCGGATCTTGCCCAGCTCCGTCGACAGGCGCTCGCTCGCCGTCGCCTGCTCCTCGGCGATCCGGCGCTGCAGGCCGTCGACCTCCGCGCGATGCGCGCCGTCGATGCGCGCCAGCTCGGACTGGTGCGCGCCTTCCGACGACGCCGACGACTGTCCGTGCTCGTCGTTCAGCTTGGCCACCTCGGCCCGGTGGGCCTCCTCGGCCTCCGCCAGCCGCGTCTCGGCGTCGGCGCGCAGGCGCTCGTTCTCGCCGCGCGCGCGCGCGTCATCCTGCGCCATGCGCTTCTTCAGCGCGTCGATCTCCTCGCGCGCCTTGCGAAGCTCTTCGTGCGCGTCGTCGAGGCGCGCCTTGAACGCCTTCTCGCGCTCCGACGACTTCTGGCTGTCCTGCCCCAACTCGGCGACGCGCTCGTTGGCGGCGACCAGGTTGCGCTCGAACCCCAGCGAGGCCTCTTCCAGATCGCGCCGCGCGCGATCGAGCTCCCGGATCTTGTCCTTGTGATCGAGGATCTGGCGATCCTTCGCGTCCAGCGCGTCGCGCAGGTCGAGGATGTCCTTTTCCTTCTTGTTGATGATCTCGCGCAGGCCAAGGAACTCGCGCTCCTTCGAGAACGTCGCGGATTGCGTGAAGCGCTCGCGCGCCTCCTCGATCTCCTTGCGCAGCGTCTGGCGCTCGCCTTCCAGCGAATGGATGCGCGCCTCCAGCTCCGCGTTGCGCGCCTCCGCTTCCTTCACCCGGCGCTCGTCGACGAATCCCTCCGCCAGCACCATCGCGCCGGCCGCATCGGTCGCCACGTCGCCGAACTCGACCTCGTCGGGCGCGGGCGGTACTTCCTCGTCGCCAATCGGCGCCGGTACCGCCGTCGCGGCCGCAGCCGACTCGATCACCTCAGGCCCCAGCGTCTCGCCCGTCCGGTAAGTGTCGGGATCGTCGTTCGCCTCGCCCTCGCCCTTCTCCCAGCCCAGGTTCGGCGGCAGGTCGTCGTCCGACCACAAGTTGCGCAGGTCGACCATGTCGTCGTTCTTCGACGCGCTCTCGCCGCCGCCGGCTTCCAGCGCAGCGAACGCGGCCTGCGTCTCCGGATCGAACTTCTCGCCCTCGAACGGCGTCTGGCCCGTGTCGTGGACCTCCTGCGAGGTGTCGTCCTTGACGATGCCGTCATCGCCGCCCATCAGCGACGTGCGCTCTTCGTCTTCGGCGTCGACGATCACGTCCTCGTCGTCCTCTGACAGCACGATGTCGGAGTCCGCGTCCAGCTCGTGGACGTCGTCGTCGCCACCGTGGTGCAGCCCCACCAGCCCCGCGACCTTCGACACGAACACGCTCTCCTCGAGCGGCTTCAGCAAATATTCGTCCGCGCGCGACTTCAGCTTCTTGTGCTGTTCGAACGTCGCCAGCGTCTCCTCCGACGAGATCAGCACCAGCGGAACCTCGCGCAGGCTGGGGCTGCGGCGCAGCTTGTTCGAGATCGCGTAGCCGACCTTGCGCGGCTCGACGCTCAGGATGATGACGGCCGGCTTGTTATCGCGGCCCCACTCCATCGCGTCGTCGCCGTTGGGGATGCTCTCGACCCGAAAGCCCTTCGGCTCCAGCAACCTGCGGATCTGGTTCGCGGTATCGGTATCCGGTTCGATTGCCAGCGCGATTCGATCGGCCATCTGGTCTCCTGCGGACAGAGGGCCAACATCCTACCAGGAAAGAGGACGTCAACGGACGAAAGCAGGGGCCGAACGCGGGCAAAAACGCTGGGTCAGCGACCGAAGGACGTCGTCAGCAACCTCGTCAGCGTGTCCTCATCGTAGTCGGCCGTGACGACATAGCCGAGACCACGGTCGCGGTACGCCGCGGTCGAGATCCCCGGGCCGGTGCCGAGGTAGAACTCGCGACCGTTGACCACGCGACGCTCGCGCGCCTCGATCGGCTGGTCGCGCGGATCGAACACCAGGAACGCGACGCGATGGCCGTCCGAGACGCGGTAGACGAGGTAAGCAGCCGGCCGCTCGCCGACGTTGACGAGCCGCCCTCCCTGACAGGTCGCCCCGCCACCCAGCGCCGGCGCGTGAACCGGGAACTCCGTCTTGCCGCGAAACCACGACGCGATCGACCCGCAATCCGGCCCCGTCACGTCCATCGGCATCGCGGTCGCCGGGCGCCCAAACATGTGTTCGGCCTGGTCCAGCACCATCGATTGCTGGCGCCGCACGGTCCCGGTGATCGCCACGATCAGGAACACCGCCGCCGCCGCTGGGACGATCCGCGGCATCGACATCCAGGCCGGCCAGCGCCGCGGCGCGATCGGCTGCGAAGCCAGCTCCTCCTCGATGCGCCGGCGCAACGCGAATGGAACCTCGGGCCGGTGCAGGTGCGCGCGGACTGCGGCACGGAAGCGCGTCTGCACGTGCACGCGACCCGAGCAGGCCGTGCAGCCGACCATGTGCCGTTCCATCGATTCGCGATCGACACCGTCGAGCTCGCCGTCGATGTAGGCCTGAACGGTCGCGGTCGCCTCGGCGCAGTTCATTCCGCGTCTCCTGCGTCGCCCTTGGCACGCTTCTGCCGACGGAACGCTTCCAGATCGAGCGTCTGCGCGACGGGCCTCTCGACCGCCTCGAACTTCGCCCCTTCCTTCGCGTCGATGATCCCCTGCTCGACGGCGTAGTCGTAGAGGAGCCCTTGCAGGATCTTCCGCCCGCGGTACAGGCGGCTCATGACCGTGCCCGCCGGACAGTCCATGATCTCGGCGATCTCCTTGTACGAGAAGTCTTCGAGATCGGCGAGCACCACAGCCAATCTGAAATCGGGCGGCACCGCCGCAAGGGCCTTCTCCACGTCCGCCGACACCATGCGCCCGAGGAGCGCGGTCTCGGAGTCACGCCCCTCGCCGCCCGCGCCGCTCAGGAACTGTTCGAGATTCGCGGACGACGATTCGGCCTCCGTCATCACCACGTGCTCGCGTTCGCGTTCGCGGTATTGATTGCAGAACACGTTCGTCAGGATGCGGAACAGCCACGCCTTGCAGTTGGTGCCGGCCTCGAACGTGTCGAAGAACCGGTACGCGCGCAGCAACGCCTCCTGGACCAGGTCCTCCGCGTCCTTCGCGTCGCGGGTCATTCGCAATGCAGCGCCGTACAGAGCGGATAAGTGAGGCAGCGCCTCGCGTTCGAAGTCCGATCTGATGGGGCGCCGCTTCATCACGTTGGCCTTGCCGGTCCGTGGTCAGAAACCCAGATGCCCCTTGAGTTTATTCCACGCCGACTGACAAAATGCCTCAGTAACAAGCTGCGTCGATAACCAGCCTCCGGCCCATGTCCTGGCCCGTGTAGTCGGCATAGGTCGACGTCAGCTGGTTGGGCCCCGAAGCCGACGCCACGTTGCCCACGTTTCCCTCCAAGGAGGGCAGGATGAGCACGCCCGAACGCACGCTGCCGACCCAGTCGATCCGCCACACCTCGACCGAGTGGGCTCTGGCGAATAACACCCCGAAATCCTTGCCAACGAAGTTCGCCGCGCCCTTCAGCAGCGGCTGCAAATCAGGGCCGCCGAAGTCCGTCGACGAGGCGAACGGGAAGCTCTTCACGCTGTCCACCTGGTCGCCGTAATAAACGGACAGCCAGCTTCCGGTGCCGTCCTGCCAGACGATGGCGTACTCGGGCGAGCCGCCGTTGTCGTAAAGGACGGTGCTGG
>DATMZL010001346.1:0-2007 GCA_035607075.1 Polyangia bacterium | reverse complement strand
GCCGTTCCGGCCATGCCCGTCGTGCCCGCCCCGCCCGTCGTGCCGGCCATGCCCGTCGTCCCAGCCGTCCCGGTCGTGCCACCGCGTCCTGTCGTTCCCGCGGTGCCCGTCGTCCCGGCCATACCGGTCGTGCCCGCCATCCCCGTCGTCCCGGCGAGTCCCATCGTTCCCGCGACGCCGGTTGCGCTGCTGCCGCCGGTGCCGCCTCGGCCCGAAACGCCGCCGGCGCCGATGGGGGTAACGTTTCCGCCGGTCCCGGGCGCACCCCCGTCGTGTCCGGGCGCCATCATTCCGCGGTTGGCGCACGCTGCCGCCAGCACCGCCAGCAACAGCGCCGAAGCAAAAACGGGGGGCCGAAACAGAGGCAAAGGAATTACCTAGACCAATATTCCCCGACTCGGCAGTCGGGATCGCCAGAAATACTAGCGCCGCATGGCCGTACAGGACAAACGCGAACGCAGGACGCAGCGCGCAGTAAAAAAAAAGGGCGGCTGTGGTTCAGCCGCCCTTTTCGATGCGATCGCGTGACTACGCGACCATTCGGACTACCCGACTACTCGACCCAGACGCTGTCGACGTAGATCGTGGCCGCCGTGGGAGGACCGGACGCAACCGACGCGTCAGCGCCCATGCCCGTGCCCGTGGTGATCTTGAGGCCGACCTGCTGGACCTGGGCGAGGTTCCAGTTGGTGGGCGGCGTCGTCGGCGCGATGTTGACGGTCGCGACCTGCCAGTCCGTTCCCGACGCGACGTTGTTGTAGCCATAGATGCCCACGTAGCCGCTCGTCGTCTGGACGTATGCCTGCGCGCCGGCCGGGAACGACGGATCCGGGTTGCCGCCCGACGTGACCTTGAACCGCACCTTCATCGTCGTCTTGCCGGTCCAGTTCTGCTGCGTCGAGAAGTTGCGGGACAGATCGACGAACTGCTTGTAGCCGTTGAACGGCGCGCTGATCTTGACGGAGCCGACCGGCGTTCCCATGCCCTCGGTCCCGTCCCACGCGATTGTCGCCATGGCGCCGGCTTCCCTGACCGCCAGGTTCACCTCGGCGCCCGCGGCCGTGTCCATGAACGTGTTCAGCCCGAAGCTGTCGACCGTCGTGTCGAAGTTCGACACGGTCAGCGTCGAGACGCCGCCGGTGCCGCCGGTGCCCGTCGTGCCGCCCGTACCGGCGCTGCCCGTCGTGCCCGCGGTGCCCGTCGTGCCCGCGGTGCCCGTCGTGCCGGCGGTGCCCGTCGTACCGCCCGTGCCCGCGCTGCCCGTCGTGCCGCCCGTACCGGCGCTGCCCGTCGTGCCGCCGCGGCCGCCCGTGCCCGCGCTGCCCGTCGTGCCGCCCGTACCGGCGCTGCCCGTCGTGCCGCCCGTGCCGCCGCCCATGCAGGTCGCGCTGCCCTCGAGCCAGAAGCTGTCGACGTGAATCGTCGCCGCCGCCGGCTTCATCGAGTTGACGCCGCCGTCGTTGTCCGAGCCGCTGCCGGCCTGGAAGCTGACGCCGACCGCGATGACCATGTCCGCCGTCGTGCAGGTGCTCAGATCGAGGATGTAATCGTTCCAGCCGCCCCCGGTTTTCAGGTTCGTGTAGTTACCGCAGTAGCCGCTGAAGTCCGTCTTCGTGTTGACGTAGGGCTGGACGCCCATCGGGTTCATCGCGCTCGGATTACCACCGGAGACCTTGGCCTTCACGTGCACCTTGAGGCCGGTCCAGTTCTTGAGCATCGCGCTGCCGAAGACGTGCTGGACGTCGACGAACTGGTTGTAGTCGCTGTACGGCGCGTCGACCTTCAGCGAGCCCACCGCCGGATCACCGTCGGTGCCGTCCCACGCGATCATCGCCTTCGCGGCGCCGTCACGATCGGCCGCCAGGTTGGTCGGCGAACCCGCGGTCGAGCCCATGAACGTGTTGAGCGCGAAGCCCTCCATGGTGTTCGTGTCGAACGTGCCCTGCGGACAGAGAAGCCCGCTCGCGCCGCCGCCGCCGCCGCCGGTCGTGCCCGCGCTGCCGGTGG
>DATMZL010000879.1:0-2519 GCA_035607075.1 Polyangia bacterium | reverse complement strand
AAGCCGCTGCTCGCGTACGTCGCCTGGGCGATCGCCGAGAACGACAAGCCCTGCAGCGCCTACTACCAGAGCCTCGACACGACGAAGATCGCGGCCAACGGTTTTTCGTGCGGCGGATTGATGTCCGAAGGAACGGCCGGGGATTCGCGCATGACGACCTGGGGCCTGAACAGCAGCGGCCTGCTCAGCGCCAATCAGGCCTTTTACAAGACGGTCCACACGCCGGTGCTGATCGTCCTCGGCGGGCCGAGCGACATCGCGTACGAGAACGGGGAACGCGATTACACCGGCATCGCGCCGCTCGGTATTCCGATCATGCTGTTCAGCAAGGACCTCGGCCATGGCGGCGATCTGTTCTCGAGCCGCGGCGGCGACTTCACCAAGATCGATCTGGCCTGGCTCAACTGGCAGCTCAAGGGCGACACCGGGGCGACAGGAAAAGGTGTGCTCGTCGGCTCGGCCTGTACCTACTGCACGAACAGCGCCTGGGAGGTGAAGTCGATGGGCATCCAGTAGCTGCCAATGCAACATTGGTTGCAGTGAGCCGCCTGGCGTCGTCGGCAACTGGGCGACACGTCCGCTATTGCACCTGGACGAAGTAGTCGGTCAGCACCGAGACGTTCGCGATGTTGCCGGCCGCGGTCAGATGCGGGCCGCCGCCCTGGAACTCCGAGCAGGAATGCGCGACGACCTTGGGGCCGACGAACACGAAACCTGGAAACGCCGCGGCCACGTCCGCCATCGCGGCGTCCTGCTCGGGCGGGACGGAGATCGTCTCGCCCGCCGTGGGCGGCGTCGGACAGTTCATGTTGTTCGGTCCGCGGATCTGGGTGACGAGATCAATCCGCTTCACGGTCGGCCACCTGGTCTTGAAGTTGTTGATCGCGGCAGTGATGGCCGTCCGCCACTCGGCCTGGGTCTTGAACTTGAAACTGACGGTGCCGAACACCAGCCGGTCGGGCGCGGTCGTGTTGCTCGCACACGCCGAGTCGACCTGCGCGCTCCAGAACGAGCTCTGCGCGTCGGCCCACACCTCGACGTAGGCATCTTCCCGCCACTTGGCTTGCCAGCGTCGGTCGTCGACGACGTTCTCGAATCCCGCCGCGAACCACTCGTCGGTGAGCTTTCCGCCGGTGACCTGATTACAGACGAAGGGACCACCATTCGCGCCGGCGGCGCCGCCCGCGCCGGCGCTGCCGCCTGAACCACCGCGACCCGCGCCACCCGTGGTGCCGCCCGAGCCGCCGCGACCCGCGCCGCCCGCGGCGCCGCCGGTCGCCGTACCGCCGATTCCCGAGCCGGCTGCGCCTGCGCCACCGCGCCCGCTCGCGCCGGCCGATTCTCCCGCTTGTCCGCCACCGCCGCCTCGCCCCGAACCGCCGTTGCCGTCCGCTAGCCCGACGCCCGCCGCGCCGCTCGTCCCGGCCGCGCCCGTCGCTGTGCCCGCCATTCCACCCGGTCCGCCCGTGCCCGCCGTGTTGACCGAACCCGCCGCGCCGGTCGTCCCCGCCGCCCCGCTCGTTCCCGCTGATCCGCTGGAGCCGGAGATCCCGCCGCCGCCGATGCCCGAAACGTCGGAACCACCGCTGGACGAGCCTCCACTTCCGCCGCTCGGACCGGAAGATCCGCAGGCGTTCAGCCCCAGCGCGCAGGAAAAGACGATCGCTCTCAGACGAAACTTGTCGATCACAGCACAAGCTGTCGCGACGGGTCCGATGTTGTCACGGCGATCGCCGTGTCAGGGGACGTTCATCGACTTGTATTCCCAGGAGGCGTTGCTGCAGTACGGGCAGCTGGCGCCCACGAGCAGCCCCTTCCCGGTCGCCGTCTGGTCGCCTTTGAGCCACCAGTTGAGCCAGGCGATGTTGATCTTCGTGAAGTCGCCGCCGCGCGCCGCGAACAGATCGCCGCCGTGGCCGAGGTCCTTGCTGAACCAGATGACCGGCACCTTCAGCTTCGCGATGGCGGCGTATCCTTCGCCGCCGCCGTCGTAGGCGATGTCGCTCGGACCGCCCTCGACGAACAGGACGGGCGTGCTGATCATGGCGTAGTAATCCTGGTTCGCGCCGGCCATGCCGCTGCTGTTGACCCCCCAGGTCGTGACACGCGGATCCAGGACCATCGCCTGGGACATCAGCCCGCCGCACGAAAATCCGTTCGCCGCGATCTTGGTCGTATCGAGGCTCTGGTAATACGCGCTGCACGGTTTGCCGTTCTCGGCGATCGCCCAGTCCACGTACGCGATCAGCGGCGCGGCCATCGCCTTCAACATCGAACGGTCCTGCGTGCGGTTGCCCGTGCCGTTCGGCGTTCCGTCCGCGACGACGAAATATCCGTACGATGCGACCTCCGCCATCGCCGTCGCGTTCGAAAGCCCGTTCTTCGAGCACGCGCCTTCGCCCCACACGAAGATCGGATACTTCTCGGCGCCGCCCAGATCGGTCGGTCGAAAGATCGTTCCTTCGTTGATCCCCGGATCGGCGTTCGTCTCGACGGTGACCTTGTGCGGGCCGCTGCCC
>DATMZL010000387.1:0-3564 GCA_035607075.1 Polyangia bacterium | reverse complement strand
CGCAGGACCAGGGCGTCGTCGTGCTGCGGGTCGGTCCGCGCGGCAGCGTGCTGACGAAGACGCCCGTGCTGCCGTCGATCGACAACCTCGTCCAGCGGCGCTGGCAGGTGGCGCTGGAGGCGTCGGGCGACGCGCGCGTCGACGAGGAGCTGATCATTCACGGGCAGGCGGCGCCGAACTGGCGCGAGCACTACCAGACCGAGGGCGAGCGCAAGGATCGTTATTCGCGCGTGTGGAGCGGGCGCTTTCCCGGCGCGCGTCTCGACACCGTCGCGATGCCGGGCATCGAGGATCGCAACGCGCCGGTCACGGTGCGGGCGGGCGTGACGGTGCCGCGGCTGGCGCACGCGGCGGGCGGGGGCGGGCTGGATCTGCCCGTGACGGGACGCGACGCCGACTTCGTGCGGACGTACGCGCGCCTTTCCGCGCGCCAGCAGGAGCTGGTGCTCGGCTACCCGTGGCAGCACGACGAGGAGCTGACGTACCGCCTGCCGTCGGGGTGGCGGCTGGCGGCGGGCGCGCCCCCCGTGCGCCGCGTGATCGACGGCCCCTTCGGGCGATTCTCGCTGGAGGTGGAGATCGACGGCTCGGTGCTACGCGTGCGCTCGTCGCTGAACGTCACGCAGGCGCGCATCAGCGCGGACGACTACCCGCGGTTCCGCGCGTTCCTCCTCGACGTCGACGCGGCGCTCGGAAGCCCGATCGCCGTGTCGCCGCCGTCACCGGTGGGATCATGAAGGCGCGGAAAATTCCGGCGGGGGCGCTGGCCGCGACGATCGCCGTCGTGGCGGCCGCCGGATGCGCGGCGGTGCCGCCGCGGTCGGCGACGCCTGCGCGCGAGGAAGGGCTCGCCGCGTGGGATGTGCTGGCGGACGGCCGGCGCGCCGAAGCAGAGGCGGCGTTCGAGAAGCGCCTGCGCGCGGCTCCCGGCGATGCGGTGGCGCTGTTCGGACGCGCGAGCATCGACTACGAGCGCGGCCGCCCCGACGCCGCCAGCGACGGGTACGCGGCGGTGCTGACGGCGCTGGCGCAGCCGCACGAGGAAGGGTTCATCGGCGGGCAGCTGCTCGCGCCGGTGGCGGCGGGCCGCCTGCTTTCGCTTTACGACGAGGTCGGCACCGACGTGCGCGCGCGGATCATGGCCAAGGTCCGCCCTGCCGAGCTGGCGCGCAGCACCGCGCTGCCATGGCTCGCGCGCGTGGAACTGCTGCGCCTGGCCACGCACGCGGCGCGCGAGGCGGGTGACGCCAACACGCTCGCGGCGGTCGCGGAGACGTCGGGGTGCGCGACCGTCGCCGCCGACCTTGGATTGATCGGGCCGCTGGCGAACGCAGACCTGGACGCGCCCGTGCCAGCCGCCACGCGCGCGCCTGCCAGCTGGCGCGTGGTGAACGCGACCGGGTGCCGCGTCGATCTGCCTTCGACCCCCGACGGGCGGGGCGGGGCGCGGCTGGTGCGCGTGGCCTTCGAGACTGCAAGCGACGGACGATATGACGTCGTCGTCGACTACGCGGGCGAGGCGCGCCTCTTCGTCGATGGCGGCGAGGCTCAATACCACGGCTCGACGGACCGCTACGGCCCGCGCATTTCGGCGACGCACTTCCCGCTCGGCGCAGGCCGGCACACGATCGAGCTTCGCCTCGCCACCCGCGCCGCCGTCGCCGGCTTCGCCCTGCACGTGCTCGAGGCCTACCGCGGCAGCAAGGGGGGGACCGCGGCGCGCGTCCGCTTCGTCGACCCGCGCGCTTCCGGCGCACCGGCGCGTGTCGTCTCCGGCGAGCACGCACCGGACGCTGGCCCCGATCTCCCGAACCTGCGTTACGGCGGACCGCTCGGCATCTACTGCAACGCCGCCATCGCGCAGCGCGTGGAGGCGACCGACGAGGCGCTGTCGTATGTCGCGCGCCTGCGCGCCCAGCCGCGCTTCGCGCTCGGCCAGGCGCTCGCCGGGGCGGTCGCGCACGACGATCCGTCGCGTCCCGCCAGCATCGCGCGCGATACGGCGCGCAGCGCGCTGCGGACGGCGGTCGCCGTCGATCCCGGGCTGGCGCGCGCATGGCACGACCTGGCGGCGCTCGCGCTGGAGGACGAGCGCCCGCGCGACGCCATCGAGGCCGGCGTGGCGGCGGCGCGCGCGGCGCCCGGGTGGTACGCGCCGCAGCTGCTGCTGGCGCGCGCGTTCACACTTCGCGGTCTGGACCACGACGCGAACCGCGCAGTTGAAGCCGCTGCGCAGGGTGCAGCCTCCGATCGCGTGGGGGAGCGCGGGGTCTCCCTGCGCGAGCCCGTCGCGGGGGGAATGGGACCCTCTCAGGGTCCCATATTGAACGACGATGCGCGCCTGCGCGCCACGCCCTGTCCGGTGATCGAGGCGTTGCGCCGGCGCGCCCAGGATCGGCGGGCGCTGGAGCTGGAGGCGCGGCTCGAAGCAGCGCTGGCCACCTGCGGCGGGAACGTCGAGGCGCGCGTCGAACGGATGCGCGCCCGCGGTGACGTCAGCGGCGCGGTCGAAACGCTGCGGACGGCGATCCGGCTGGATCCCGAGCGTAACGATCTCGTCGGCGATCTGGCGGTGCTGCTGTCGTCGGCGGGAAAGCACGACGAGGCGCTCGCCGAGATCGCGCGCCTGGTCGCGCGCGATCCGAACGATCCGCAGCGCCGGCTTCGTCTCGCCGACGCGCAGGCCGCGGCCGGGCAGGCGACGGCGGCGCGTGAGACGATCGCGGCGCTGCTCGCCAGCCGGCCCGACGTCCCGGAGGTGCAGCACGCGGCGCGGGCGCTCGGGGTGCCGCTGCCGCTCGACGAGTTCCGGGTGGACGGCCGCGCGACCATCCGCGCGTTCCAGGCCGCGGCGGTTCGTTACACCGCGCCCGCGGTGATGGTGCTGGATCGCGCGGTCATGCGCGTCTTCCCGAACGGCACGGTGATGACGCTGACGCATCAGATCGTGCGCGTCGACAGCAAGGACGCCGTCGACAAATGGGCGGAGATCGCTATCCCCGCCGGCGCAGAGATCTTGAACGTCCGCACGCACAAGCGCGATGGATCGACGCGCGAGCCGGAAGAGATCTCCGGCAAGGAGACGATCTCGGCCGCGGACGTCGCGCTCGGCGACTTCATCGAGTGGGAGTACCTGGAGACGCGCGGTCCGTCGGCGGCGTTCGCGCCGGGGTTCCTTGTCGATCGCTTCTTCTTCCAGTCGTTCGACGCGCCGATGGCGCGCAGCGAGCTGCTGCTGGTGGCGCCGGCCGGCGTCGACGTCGAGCTGGACGCGCGGGCGGGGGCGCCGCGCCCGCAGACCCGCGCCGCAGTCGACGGCACCCGTATCACCAGCTTCCAGGCCACCGGCGTGCCGCAGCTGTTCGCGGAGCGCGCCGCGGTCCCGGCCATCGAATACGTCCCGTCGGTGCGGGCGTCGGCGGGGGTCGGCTGGCGCCGCTGGGCGCGCTACCTCGGCGAGGAGATCCACGACACCCTCCGCGCGACGCCCGAGCTGCGCGAGCAGGCCCGGCGAATCGCCGAGGCGGCGCGGACCCGGCCCGGTGACCGCCGGCGCGCGCTGGC
>DATMZL010000497.1:0-2063 GCA_035607075.1 Polyangia bacterium | reverse complement strand
GAGCCGCTGCTCTCGGCGGCTCCATCCGGGCCGACCCCCTTCGACCTCGCGTTCGAC
The DNA here is from genome assembly GCA_035607075.1 of Polyangia bacterium. Lineage (GTDB taxonomy): Bacteria > Myxococcota_A > Polyangia > Fen-1088 > Fen-1088 > JADGRB01. Next base: position 2,006 of record DATMZL010000497.1, on the reverse strand, counting down.
AACATGGACTACAACGGCGGCCCGGTGATGCCGGCGAACACCGATTACATGCTGATGTGGAGCCCACAGGGACTGGGGGCCTATCCGGACGGGTTCGTGTCCGGAATTGCCCGCTACTTCAACGACCTCGCCCATGACAACGGGGGTAACCAGAACGTCGACTCGGTCGGGCCGCAGTACAACGACCTGACCGGCGCGGTCGCGAACTACGACGTGACGTTCGGCGGCGTGCTCACCGACACGGACCCGTACCCGGCGAGTCAGTGTCCGGCCAACGCCCCGGTGACCAACTGCCTGACCGACGCACAGATCCAGCAGGAGATCCAGAGCTTCGTCACCGCTCACCACCTGCCGACGGATTTGAGCCACGAGTACTTCCTGCTGACGCCCCCGCACGTCGAGAGCTGCTTCGGCAACAACCCGGCCACGAACTTCGACGGGTGTTCGGCCGGAATCGTCCCGTTCAGGCCGCTGGCCGCGTATTGCGCGTATCACGGGAACACGGCCACATCGACGATGGTGTTCTACGCAAACATGCCGTTCGACGCCACGAACATCCATTGCCAGGACGGCAACAATCCGAACGGGCTCGTCTCGGACGGCGAGATCAACGGCGGCCTCAGCCACGAGCACATGGAGTCGGTCACCGACCCGATCCCCAACGACGCGTGGACGATCGGCGCCGGGGCGGATCACGGAGCGGAGATCGGCGACGTGTGCGTCGGCGAGATGGGCACTCCGCTCGGCACCGCGCCGAACGGCTCGCCGTTCAACCAGGTGATCAACGGACACCCCTACTGGTACCAGACGGAGTGGAGCAACTTCACCCATAGCTGCGTGCAGCGTCTGACGCTTCCCAAGAAACTGCCGAACGCGAGGGAGGCCGTCACCGCTGGCAACGGGACCGACATGACATTCGACGCCACTAAATCCAATGCGCCAGGCGGCGTGGCCCAGTTCAGCTGGCAGTTCAACGCCGTTCTCGATGCCGAGACCGTCGAGCAGACGACACCGACGATCACGTACTCGTTCCCGGCGCCCGGCGCATACTCCACCGGCGTGGCCGTGTTCAACGGTGACGGACTATCGACCGGAACCGGCGGGATCGTGGTCACCGGCAAGGACGGGTTCCAGCCGGCGTTCACCGTCTCGCAGGGTGCAGGCACAACGGTGAACTTCAGCGCGCTCACGACCGTGAGCGGCAAGCCCGTCATCAACTACCTCTGGGAGTTCGGGGACGGCACGAGCGGGTCGGGGCCGACCCCGACGCACACCTATCAGCGGCCGGGCTCCTACACGGTGACCGCAGTGCTGTTCAGCGGCGTCGGATCCGCCTTCCCGGGAGACGGCGCAGCACCGGTCTACCAGCAGAAGATCGCGGTCGGTGCGGGTCCCCACTAGAGGTACCTGACAACCGACGGCTGACACTGGACTTTGGTGATTGAGTGGCGGTTACGCACCCTCACCGCCAAAGTCCGGTGTCGGCCTAGGCCTGTAACTCCAGTACGCTCGGCCACCCGCGAACGAGTACCCTCGATGGCCGACGATGGCGAAGAACGCGAGTGCGCCCGGTGTCCGAGGCAGGGTCGCCAATGGCTGATCCTGTCTCGTGGTTGCAGATCGAGCAAGGGTGGAACGTGATCACCTCCGACGGGGTCATCGTCGGCACGGTCGCGCAGGTCGAAGGCGATAAGCAGAGCGACATCTTCGACGGCCTGGCCGTCGAGTCGAAGCAACCCACACGGATTCGCTACGTGCCGGGCGAGCAGGTCGGAGCGATCTACCCGGGTCAGGTGACGTTGACGATCGCGTCGGCGGATATCGGCGCGCTCGAGCCGTTTCGAGCGCCGCCTCCCGAAACGACGTGGCGTCCGGGGAAGGCGCCTCTCACGACCCGGATGTCGAACTGGCTGCGGGGAAGACGCTAGGCCCCCTCGCCAGGCCCTCGAACCTGAACATACGTCGGCGCCTCGACGGCGGGTTCGCCAAGCTTGTGCAACCATCCC
>DATMZL010000393.1:0-4232 GCA_035607075.1 Polyangia bacterium | reverse complement strand
GGCATCGACCTGGTGACGCGTGGGATCCTGTAGTCGGTCGGCTTCCTCTACGTCATGGCGCTGGGCGGCGGCGGCAGCGGTACGATCAAGCTGACCAACGACGAGCTGTCGAGCAACCTCGCGTTTCTCGTCGCGGGCACGCCGCCCGATCAGACGCTGATCGACATGGGCGCGAGCGGCGGCCTGGGGACGCCCGACGGCCGCGAGGCGCAGGTGCGCCGCCTGCTGGCGCTGCAGTCGGGACGCGACCGCATGGTGCGCGTCGTGCGCGAGTGGCTGGGCGTCGACCGCATCAGCGAGACAGCGAAGGACACCACCCTGTACACGGATTTCACGACCGCTTTGCGAACCTCGATGGATACGGAGAGCAAGAAGTTCATCGACGAGGTGGTGCAGCGGTCGACGGGGACCGTGGGCGAGCTGCTGAGCGCCAACTGGAGCATCATCGACAGCAGCCTCGGCACGTTCTACGGGAAGACCTCGGCGGGCGCGGCCGCCCACACGACCCTGGACAAGCGCCTCGGCATCCTCAACCAGGCGGCGTTCCAGTCCGTCTACGCGCACGCGCAGGAGACGGCGCCGGTTCTGCGCGGCGTCGCCGTGATGCGCCGGGTGGCGTGCATGAAGCTCCCGGATCCGCAGTCGCTGAACATCCAGGTCGTGCCGCCTGCGCCCGATCCGGCGAAGTCGACGCGCGATCGCTACGACGTCCACGCGACGGACGCGATGTGCGCCAGCTGCCACGCCACCATCGATCAGATCGGGTTCTCGTTCGAGCTGTTCGACGCCGAGGGGAAACAGCGTCCGGCGGGGACGAAGTCCGGCATGTACGCCGACAAGCACCTCGGGACGGGGGCGGGCAGTACGGTGACGGTCGACACCCACGCCGACACGACGATCGTCAGCACGACGCAGTTCCCCAGCGACTTCGCCGGCGGCTACGCGGACAGCAACGCGCTGGCGACGGCGCTCGCCGGCAGCGCGCAGGTGCGCGAGTGCCTGGCCCGCCAGTTCTTCCGGTCGTCGTCGGGCAGGAGCGACGACTCGGTCGCGAACGCCGAGCAGTCCTTCGTGGACATCTGGAAGCAGCTGTCCGCCGACCAGCAGGGCAAGTTCATCGAGGTGCTGGTCTCCTATGTCCGCAGCCCGCTGTTCGATCAACGGAGCGCGCCGTGAAGAACCAGAAACGTAGCGCCACCCGCCGTTCGTTCCTGAAGGCCGTCGGCGCCAGCGCCACGGCGCTGCCGTTCTACAGGCTGCTGGAAAACTCGGTGCTGGCGCAGTCCGGTCAACCGGTCCCGCTCCGCTTCTGCGGCATCTACCATCCGCACGGCATCTCGATGGAGTACTTCGCGATGCTGGACGGGCGGTTCTCGCTGACGAAGGACACCGAGACCAGCTTCAACCTCACCTACACGCAGAGCGGCACGCAGTGCGTGCTGCAGCCGTTCGACGACGCCGCCACGTACGGCCAGAGCTTCAAGAGCAAGATCCTGCCGATCGAGGGCATCGACCTGATGTCGAACGCCAACGGTCACGACACCGCGGGGACGATCCTGACGGGCAGCTACATCGCGAGCGGCAAGCCGATGAACTCGTCGCTCGATCAGTACATGGCGGTCGAGCGCAAGCTGGGCGCATCGACGCGCGTCACCAGCATCGCGGTCGGCGTCGGCGACGACAGCACGCAGGCGGGCACGACGCTGTCGTTCGGTCCGGGCGGCGCGGCGCTGCCGAAGGTGATCGACCCGGTGCAGGCGTTCAACACGCTGTTCTCGGGCTACGTGCCCACCACCGATCCGACGGCGGCGATGGCGGCGATGCGCGCGCGCGCCAAGGGCCGCAGCGTGATCGACTTCGTCGTCAAGGACGTCAACCGCATGAACACGCGGCTGGCGGCGGTGGAGCAGCAGAAGCTGCAGCAGCACCTGGATTCGATCCGCGACCTGGAGAAGCAGTTCCAGGAGCCGACGATGGGCAGCACGGGCGCCACCTGCACGGTGCCGGGTACGCCCAACAAAACCAACTTCCCGTCGCTGAAGCGCTACAACGGCGGCGAGCCGTACTTCGACGCGATCACGAATTCGTTCATCGACCTGCTCACGCAGGCGTTCGCGTGCGACATCACGCGCTTCGCGACGTTCTTCATGGCGGACCTGTCGTATTCGGGCAACCCGCTGGGGCTGAACGCGGACAACCACGGCGGCGTCGCGCACATCTACAACGGCTCGCAGCTGGGGAACGACGGCCACCCGGTCGGGAGCGGCGATGCGACGACCTGGGTGCCGCTGGCGAAGTTCAACCGCTACTCGTACGGCAAGATCGCGCTCTTCATGCAGAAGCTGGCGGCGGCGGGCGTGCTGGACAACGTCCTCATCTACGCCAGCAGCGACATGGGCAACCCGGCGCTGCACAGCACGCGCAACGCGCCGACCCTGCTCGCAGGCGGCGCCGCCGGTACGAAGTTCCGCATGGGCCGCCGCCTGAAGATGGCGGCCGACTGCACGACCAACTTGTGGTGCGCGCCGACGGACGCCGAGTTCAAGGCCAGCACGAACAACCACCTGCTCGTCTCGATCGCGCAGGCCTTCGGCCTGACGGACGTCACCAGCTTCGGCACGCAGAGCACGGCGAGCTGGAAGACCGGGACGCTGAGCGGGCTGCTTTAGCCCGGACTCGTCAGGGGCGGGGCCGTCCCGGGGTGCGGCGCAGCACGAGCGCGTCCTTGCGGGCAGGCACCGGCAGGTGCTGCCACCACTCGCGCAGCTCGCGATGGTCCAGGCGGCGGCGACGGCGAAGCAGCTTCGAATCCAGTAAGAACGTGAATCGCAGCGATTCGTGCGCTGCCCGCCCGACCGACTCGAGCGGACCGGTCGGCTTTCCGAAACGGTAGCGCGCGCGAAAGCGACGGCCGGCGTGGACGCTGTCGACCACCATCGACGCGCAGACGGCGTTCAGCGCGCCGATACTCGCGCGGCAGACGAGCTTCTGGACGGCTTCCAGGACGTGCGCGTGCCGGCAGGCGGTATGCCCGTGCGTCATCATGTACTCGATGAGGCTGGGCGAATCGCGGATCGGCGTGGTGGGCCAGCCGGCGCCGTCGTCCTCGACGCGGAAGTGGCCCGAGGCGAAGTCCGTCACCGTGATCGAGGTGGCGCGCCCGACCGCGAGCTCCTCGATCGCGTGGCAGAGCGCCTCGCGAACCGCCATGTTCGCGGTCGGTTCGGGAAACCAGATGAAGGGCCGCGAGCGGACCTTCTCGCGAAATTCGACCTCCCGAATCGACTCGGGCCCGAATGCCTTCGCGTTCGCGTGAGATCGACGGGTCATTCGCCGCGCTCCGATCGATCTCGGACGAGATCGATCGCGCTTTGTCGCATCAAGCCCGCCGGCGGCACAGCGCGACGGCGCCCGCCAGCGCGACCACCGCGAATCCGGCGACGATCGCGAGGTCGGCGAGCGCCGACGATTGCGCGGGGATGAGGCCCAGCGGCAGCGCGGCGCCGTGGAAGCCGCGGCGGACCGCCGAGACGGCGTAGGTCATCGGATCGAGCGCGGTCATCACGGTTAGCCAGCGGCTGGTTCCTGACGGCGGGAACATCGCGCCCGACAGCATCCAGAGCGGGATGAGCGCGACGCTCATGACCGCGTGGTAGCCCTGCGTCGAGTCGATCCACCACGCCATCGCGAAGCCAAGCGCGGTGAAACCCAGCGCCGCGAGCGGGATGACAAGCGCGAGCAGCGGCCAGTTCATCGACGACAGCGGGAATCCGGCCAGCGGCGCGAGCAGCAACAAGATCGTGACCTGGATGGTCGCGATCGCGACGCCGCCCAGGCTCTTGCCCAGCACCAGCGCCACCCGCGGCACCGGCGCCGCCAGCACCGCCTGCAGGAAGCCGTGGTGGCGATCCTCGATCACCGAGATGGTCGAGAAGATCGCCGTGAACAGCAGCGTCAGCACGACGACGCCTGGATAGAAGTACTGCAGGTAGCCGACGCCGGCGCTGCCGGCGGGTCGGAAGCTGCCCGCCAGGCCGGCGCCCAGCACCGCCCACAGGATCAACGGCTGCGCCGCGGAGCCCACGATGCGGCTCGGCTGCCGGAAGAAGCGGCGCAGATCCCGCCCGGCCAGCGCAGCGACGGTGCGGATCACGACGCCAGCCCCTTGCCGGTCAGCTTGGCGAACACGTCCGCCAGCGTCGGCCGGCTGGTGGCGATGGCGGCCAGCCGGC
>DATMZL010000400.1:0-16655 GCA_035607075.1 Polyangia bacterium | reverse complement strand
CCCGTTCGCGACGGCGACGTGCGTGAAGGGCGTCTGTACCCTGGGCGCCTGCCTGCCCGGCTTCTACGACCGCGACCCCAACGTCGCCGGCTGCGAAACCGCCTGCGAGAAGTCGAACGGCGGCGTCGAGATCTGCGACGGTCAGGACAACGACTGCGACGGCGTCGTCGACAACAACCCGATGGCGGGACCGCTGGTCTGCAAGTCGGCGGGCGTCTGCGCCGGTACGCAGCCGAGCTGCATGGGCCAGATGGGCTGGGTCTGCAAGTACCCGACGAGCTACGAAGAGGTCGAGGGCACGATGAAGGGCTGCGACATGGCCGACAACGACTGCGACGGCCGCGTCGACGAGGCCTACCAGATCGGCCAGGCCTGCACGGTCGGCTCGGGCGCGTGCGCGAACCCGAACGGCATGTGGGTCTGCGACAGCACCATGCCCGGCGGCCACCGCTGCAACGGATCGCCGAAGCCGGCCGGCACCGAGATCTGCAACGGCCTCGACGACGATTGTGACGGCAAGGTCGACGAGCTCGACTCGGCATCGAACCGGACCAGCGACGACAAGCTGATCTTCCTGCAGGCCTCCAACGTCACGATGTTCGCCTACGAGGCGACCCGCTACGACGCGACCGCCACGAACTACGGCTTCGACTCCACGCGCCGCCCCTGCTCTGTCCCGGGCCGCCAGCCCTGGTCGAACGTGACCAAGGAAGAGGCGGAGGCGGCCTGCGAAAAGATCGGCAGCGGCTGGCGGCTCTGCACCGCGGCCGAGTGGCAGGACGCCTGCAACGGGATGAACAACGCGATCTTCCCTTACGGGAACACGTTCGCCCCGCAGTCCTGCAACGGCTGGGACTACGTGAAGGCGTCAGGGGTGACGACGCTGGCGACGGGCGCCGCGACGGCGTGCATCTCCGACCCATCGACGTCGACGACCGGTGACGAGCTCTACGACATGAGCGGCAACGTCAAGGAGTGGGTGCTGAGCACGGCCACGACGACCGGTCCCTACGAGATGCGCGGCGGCGCCTACAACACCGCGAGCTTTGTGGTCGGGACGACGGCCTCGGCGCCCGGTCTGCAGTGCGACGCAGCCGTTCCCGCTCCCACGACGACCGACGTGCGGTTGCCGTCGGTCGGCTTCCGCTGCTGCCGGACAGGGACGTTGCCGCAATGAAAAGGAACCCCGCGATGAACAAGAAACTCGGTTTGGCGCTGGGACTGGTGGCGGGCGTTTCGTTCGCCGCCGGACGGGACGCGCAGGCGCAGGCGCTGCGCCCGAACGTCCTGATCATCTTCGATACGTCGGGCTCGATGCTCTTCAGCCAGCGCGTCGACGGATCGCCGCTGTGCAACGTCGCGTCGACGAACCCGACCCGTACCGCTGCGCAGAACACCACCGACGGGCAGACGAGCCGCATCTATCGCCTGAAGAACGCCATGCGCGACGCGCTCGCCCAGGTAGGCGCCGACGAGGCCAACTTCGGCCTCATGCGCTTCCCGCAGGTGGAGACCGCTGCAACGTCGACCTGTCCGGCAGGCCACTGGCAGAACACCAACACCAACAGCGGCTGCCGTCTGACGACCCACGGCTCGAACCAGACCACGTATGACCCGACCTGGTACGACGGCAGTATTTCCCAGTCGCTGATCATTCCGGTGACGCGGGCGGCGGCCGGTCTGAAGCCGGGCGCGTCGACCGACTTCGACCCGCTGGGCGCGAACATCACCACCATCTACAAGTGGACCGACCTCAATGACAGCGGCGGGACCGGCGCCGCCAACACGGACCCGGAGCTGCGCAGCATCGGGAACGCGAACACGCCGCTCGGCCGCTCGATCTTCTACGCGCGCCTCTACTTCGAGAACTACGTCTATCCGAACGACCCTCGCAAGAACTGCCGCCAGAACATCATCATCCTCGTCACCGACGGCGAGGAGACCTGCGACACGACGACCGGGACGGCGCTGGACATCAACACCTGCGCGCAGACCGGCACCTACGGCGCGTTCCACCCGGAGGTCACCGCCTGCGCGGCCCGGCACTCGACCGTCGTCATCAACAAGAAGAACACCGGCATCCAGACCTACGTCCTTTCGGACGCCGGGCTGGACGCGACCGGACAGGCGCGCGCCAGCCGGATCGCGGCGGCGGGCGGCACCGGCGCGGCGATCTTCGTGACGTTGACGGACACGGCGGCTGTCAAGCAGGCGCTGGTCGACATCATCGCGAAGACGGTCCCACCGTCGGAGACGTGCAACGGCGAGGACGACAACTGCGACGGCCAGATCGACGAGGGCGTGTCGAATGCCTGCCGGATGTGCACGGCGGGCAACGCCATCCCCGCCTGCGGCACCTTCACGCTCTCCCCCGACAACAGGGACGATCCGGACAACGCGGCGGCGCGCAGCGGCGCGGGTAAGCACTGCGCGGTCGAAGCCTGCAACTGCCTGGACGACAACTGCAACGGTAAGGTCGACGAGGGCCTGCCGCCGAACGCGTGCGGGCAGCCGTGCGGCTGCGCGGTCCCGACCGAGCTCTGCGACGGCCTGGACAACGACTGCGACGGCGACATCGACGAGGGCTTCAACGTCGGAATGGCGTGCGACAACGGCGCCATGGGCATCTGCAGGCGGTTCGGCATCCTCGCCTGCCGCCCGGACAAGATGGGCACGTTCTGCGACGCGCCCACCGTCACGCCCCAGCCGGAGGTCTGCAACGGCCTGGATGACAACTGCAACGGCATGACCGACGAAGGCACGCTGCCGGGCGTCGGCGAGAAGTGCGGCAACGGCCTCGGTACCTGCTCGTCGGGCACTTTCGTCTGCAGCATGGGCCGCCTGCTGTGCAACGCGACCGGGATGCCGAAGCCCGAGGTGTGCAACGGCGAGGACGACAACTGCGACGGCGTCATCGACAACGGCACCTGGACGGAGACGGGCCAGACCTGCCTTTGCCCAGGCCTGAGCCAGGCGCAGATCGACGCGCCGGGCAGCACCTGCAAGGCGGGCCGCCTGATCTGCCGCGGCAAGATGGGCTTCCAGTGCGAGGGCTGCGTCCTCCCCACGCCCGAGGTCTGTGACGGCAAGGACAACAACTGTGACGGCGTGATCGACACGTCCGCGCAGTGCCCGTCCGGATTCGGCTGCCGCGACGGCCAGTGCGTCAAGCAGTGCGTCGCCGGCGAGATGCCGTGCCCGCCCGGCTACAAGTGCGTCAACCAGTTCTGCGTCCCGCAGCGCTGCCAGGGCGTCGTCTGCCCTCCCGGCGAGATCTGCAACGAGACCACGGGCATGTGTGGCGACCCGTGCATGGGCGTGATGTGCCCGAACCCGAAGACCTGCGTTTCGACGTCGGGCGTCGCGCGCTGCATCGACTGCAACGACCCGATGCTGGCCTGCACGGGGACGCAGATCTGCATCATGGGCACCTGCCAAGACGATCCGTGCCACGGCGTCAACTGCACCGGCGGCACATATTGCGACAAGGGCATGTGCAAGGACCTCTGCGTCCCCGGCAAGTGCGCGAAGGAAGAGCGCTGCGTTGCCGGCCAGTGCCAACCCGATCCGTGCTGGAACGTCGCCTGCCCCGCGGGCCTCTTCTGTGACCCGACGACGAAGAAGTGCGAGACCGACCTGTGCCCCGGCACGCTGTGCGGCGCCGGCATGGCCTGCGTCTCGCAGACGAATACCTGCAAGGCGGATCCGTGCCAGACGATTCACTGCCCGGATGACTGCTGGACCTGCAAGCTCACGCCGGACGGCATCGGCACCTGCGTCGCTGACTCCGACAAGTGCCAGCAGATCAGCATCACCGTCGGCCAGAAGGGCGGCGGCAACGCGGGCTGCGGCTGCGAGGTCGGCTCGACCACCAACAGCCCGCTCGCCCTGCTCCTGGGCCTCGCCCTCGTCTTCGTCCGCCGTCGCCGGCGCTGACCCCGATCCGCTGAAGCTGTTTGCCCTCGCCCCGCGAAGCGGGGAGAGGGTCAGGGTGAGGGGTCTGCGCTCAGAAGCGAACCGTCGTCGCTTCGCCCGAGTACGCGATCGTCTTGTCGGCCTTGGGCGTGAACGAGAACGGAACGGCGCGCCCGGCGCTGACGAGCACGACCTGGAACGTCCGTCGCCCGAGCATGCCGGGGAAGGTCCCCTGGCGCTTGCCGATCGTCAGTGTGCGGCTGGCGTCGTCCCAGCGAAGCGGAATCGTCGCGAACGCACCGCGCTCGTAGCCGTTGCTGACGCCGTCGTCCTCGTACAGCTTGAACGCGGCGTCGCGGCCGGCGTAAACGAACAGCGTGATGGGATCGGCCGGCTTCTCGTCGGTGTACTGCAGCTCCGGTCCGAACGGGATGATGGAGCCCGCGCGCACGTGAACCGGGATCTGGTCGAGCGGCGCCGGCGCGTGTCGCCCCGGCGACGGGTGGTGACCCCCGGTCCAGAAGTCGTACCAGCCACCCTCGGTCGGCGGAAGAAAGACGTCGCGTTCGCGGAGCTTGTACGCAGTCACCGGGCTGATCAGCAGGGCAGGTCCGAACATGTACTGATCGTCGAGGTGGGGATAATCGCCCAGCCCGAAATCCATCTCCAGCGGGCGCATGATCGTCCCACCCTCGCGCGTGACTGCCGCTGCCAGCGAGTAGACGTACGGCAGCATCCGATAGCGCAGGCGACTGAACTTGAGCATCGCGTTGTACGCAGGGCTGTCGTCGCCGCCGAACTCCCACATCTCGCGCTTCGGCGCCTGGCCGTGGACCCGAAGGATCGGCACGAACGTCGCGAATTCGAACCACCGCGTGTTCAACTCTCGCCACTCGTCTAGCGCCGCAGATCCCCGTGGTGCGTGCGCGAAGCGGTCAGGCACGGAGAACCCGCCCGTATCGAACGTCCAGTACGGCATCCCGGAGATCGCGAAGCCGAGGCCGGCGGCGAGCTGCTTGCGCATCGCCGTCCAAGTCGACGAGATGTCGCCGGACCACGACGCGGCCCCGTAGCGCTGCATCCCCGCGAAGCCGCTGCGGGTCAGGATCAGGACGCGCTTGTCGGGCGCCGCCGCGCGCAGGCCCTCATGCACCCCTTGCGCGTGCACGAGCGGGTACGCGTTCAGCACGCGCGCGCCAGAGCCCAGTGCCGTCGGGTTCATGTGCGTCTGGTAGGCCTCCACCTGCGCGGCAGGCGTCGGGAAGGGGCCCTCGACCGCCTCGAGCTCGCTCACGTCCATCCACCAGGCGTCGATTCCCTTCGTGAACAGCGCGTCCCGGATCTGCGACCAGTAAAGAGCGCGCGCCGACGGGCTGAAGGCGTCGTAGGTGGTGAAGACGTTCTTCAGCCAGTCCTGCTTGCCCTCGACGAGGTTCAGCTTGTAGAGCGCGCCGGCTGCGTCGAGCGCCTTGAAGTTCGCCGTGCCGCGGTAGAACTTGGGCCAGACGGAGATCATCACGCGGGCGTGCCGATCGTGGAGATCGGCCACCCACCGCGCCGGATCGGGAAAGCGCGCCGGATCGAAGATGTGCGAGCCCCATTCGGTCGGTCGCCAGTACTGCCAGTCCTGCACGATGACATCGACGGGGATGCCGCGCTTGCGGTACTCGTCCAGCACCCCGACGCTCTCGGCGGCCGTCTTGTAGCGCTCACGGCACTGCCAGAGGCCGAACGCCCAGCGAGGCATCATCGGCGCCGTCCCGGTAATCTGGCGGTACCCGGCGACGACGCGATCCAGCGCCGGGCCGTAAATGAACCAATAGTCGACACCGTCGCCGACCTCGGACCACAGCGACGTCGCCGAGGCACGCTCCACCGGCTTGATCGCGACGCGGGCGATCTTGACGCCGATGTCGGCCTTCCAGCGGAAGCGCAACTTCGTGCTCTTTCCCGCACTCGGCACGTAAAAGCGCGCAACGTCCTCACCGGGTAACCAGCCTTGCCGCCAGTGATCGATGAGGTGGCCACCGAGTGACCCGAGCTCCGCTTCCTCGACATCGACCTGGATGCCACCCGCGGAATAGGTATGAAGGTTGTAAAAGCCAGGCGCCGTGGCGGTGATCGTCTTCGTCCAGTCAGCGGCGCCGCTCGCCGCTCCCGGGATCTCTTCCCAGGCCGTGGGCTCGGGCCGGCCAAAGCGGGTCAGCGACGTGTTGTCCCAGAGGACGCCGTAACCGCGGCTCGACACAAGCAGCGGGATGAAGATCTCGCCGTTGTACTGGCGCAGCTCGAGGTCGGTTCCCTTGATGTCGAGCAGCCCCTGCTGGTGCTGGCCGAGGCCGTAGAGGTGCTCGCCCTCGTTCGCCTGCCACTGCTGGCGCACGTGGTGCGTGGCCTCGCCCATGACGGTGGCGGGCGTCAGCGACCGACCGCCGGCGCGCTCGGCGAGGATCGGCCGCCCGGCGGCGTCGGCAAACGCGACCGCGCCGGTCGGCAGATCAACGTTCACGCGCAGCTTGGCCGTCGCGACCGTCGCCGCCGTCTCAGTCCGAGTCAGCTTCCAGGCCGGCGACGTGCACCGCTTCGCCGCCGCCATCAGCGACGGCCGCGTGAAGAAGGTGTCGTCCTTCGCGAAGGCGACACGCACGATGTCATCGGCGCACACCTCGATGCGCAGCCGCCCGCCCGCGACCGGAAACGTCGGTGGGCCGCCGTCCGGGCCCGCACGACGCGGTCCGCCGGCCGAGCCGTGACCCCAGGCCAGAAGCGCAAGCAGGAGAGCCGCTCTCATCGGTTGGTGTCATACAGCACGAGCGCGCAGGGGCGAAGCGTGATGTATCCTTCCGCGCCGTGACCGCCCCTGCCCCGCTCTCCAGCCCCAGCACCGCCGCCGCCCCGCGCGATCTGCGCGCGCTGCTGCCGGACGAGCTGACCGCCTGGGTGAAGGCGGCGGGTGCGCCGGCTTACCGCGCCGAGCAGATCTTCCGCTGGCTACACGGCCAGGGCATCGAGTCGCTCGACGCGATGACCAACGTCCCCGCGGCGCTGCGCGCCGCGCTCGAGCTCGACCACCCGCTGACGCCGCTCGCGCAAGAGGTCGTCCAGACCGCGCACGACGGCACGCGCAAGCTCCGTTTCCGCACGCACGACGGCCGCGCCATCGAGTCGGTGCTGATCCCCGACGAGGACGCCGTCCGCAACAAGCTGACCCTGTGCATCTCGTCGCAGGTCGGCTGCGCGATCGACTGCGCCTTCTGCGCGACCGCGACGCTCGGATTCGGGCGCCATCTGGGCGCGGGCGAGATCGTCGCGCAGGTCTACCAGGCGACGGCGCTGGCGGGCCGGCGCCCCACGAACCTGGTGTTCATGGGCATGGGCGAGCCGCTGCACAACTTCGAAAACGTCACGCGCGCGCTGGCGCTGCTCGAGCACCAGTGGGGCGCGGCGTTCTCGCCCCGCCGGCTGACGGTGTCGACGGCGGGGCTGGTGCCCGCCATCGAGAAGCTGGGCGCGCTGCGCCCCGCGCCGAACCTGGCGATCTCGCTCAACGCCACCACCGACGAGGTGCGCACGCGGATCATGCCGATCAACAAGCGCTGGCCGATCGCCGCGCTGCTGGACGCCGCCCGACACTTCCCGTTGTCGCACGGCCGACGCGTGACGTTCGAGTACGTCCTGCTCGCCGGCGTGAACGACAGCGACGCCGACGCGGAACGTCTCCCCCGCCTGCTGCGCGGCATCCCTGCGAAGGTGAACCTGATCCCGTGGAATCCTTTCAACGGTCCCGAATTCGCGCGCCCGTCGGCCGAACGAATTCGCACGTTCCAGGAGCGGCTGCGCGCGTCCGACGTCGCCGTCTACATCCGGTCGCCGCGCGGCGATGACATCGACGCTGCGTGCGGCCAGCTGGCTGCGCGCGAGCTGGTTCAACTGCGCGCATGAGCGCGACCGACGAGCTGGACGAAGCCCGCGCGCTCGCCACCGACGCGTGCGGCCGCATCGCCGAGTTCTGGGGATTCACGCGCACGATGGGACGAGCGTTCGGCCTGCTCTACCTATCGCGCGACCCGCTGCCCCAGGCGGAGATCCAGGCGCGCCTCGGCATCTCGGCGGGCAGCGCATCGATGACGCTGGCCGCGCTGGGGCGCTGGGGCGTCGTCCACAAGGTCTGGGTGCGCGGCCAGCGCCGCGAGCACTACCAGGCCGAGACTGACTTCTGGAAGATGATCTCCGGCGTGCTCAACGAGCGCGAGCGGCGCGAGATCAGCGCCGCGGTCGACGTCGTCAGCCGCGCCGAGGCGTCCGCGCGCGCAGCTCAGGCGGCCGTCCGTGGCGCCGTCCGCGCCGACGCGGACTTCGTCGTCGAGCGCGTCTCCCGCCTGGGCGAGATCTGCCGCAACGGCGAGACGATGCTCGACATGCTGCTGGGTCAGCTGACGCTGGACGTGGCGCGCTTCCGCGACGTCCTGAAGGTGACGCCGCGGGCCGCCCCGCCCGCCTCCGAAGCGCCGCCCGCCCCTGCCCGCGCCCAGCGCCGCCGGCGCTGACGTCGCGCCTCGCGCTCAGCCGGCGCCCGCCGCCCAGTCCTTACGCGCGACGATCGCCGCCAGTGATTCCGCCTCGGGCGTGCCCGGCTCCGGGGCGAATCCGTACTCCCAGCGAACTTCGGGCGGCATCGACATCAAGATCGATTCGACGCGCCCGTCGGTGCGCAGGCCGAACACGGTGCCGCGGTCGTAGAGCAGATTGAACTCGACGTAGCGGCCGCGGCGCAGCGTCTGCCAGCGGCGCTCGCGCTCGCCCCAGGCGTCACCGCGCCGGCGCTCGACGATCGGGAGGTACGCGGGCAGGATCGCGTCGCCCACGTCGCGCACGAACGCGAACATCGCTTCGGGATCGGCCTCGCGCGGCGACGGCTTCGCTTCGAACGTCTGCCCGGCGGTCGCCTCGGCGCCTGCGCCCAGGTAATCGAAGAAGATCCCGCCGACGCCGCGCGGCTCGTTGCGATGCGCGAGGAAGAAGTAGTCGTCGCACCAGCGTTTGAAGCGCGGGAAGAAGCTGTCGTCGTGGCGCACGCAGCAGTCGCGCAACGTGCGGTGGAAGTGCACCGCGTCCTCCCCGACGACGTAGAACGGCGTCAGATCCGTCCCGCCGCCAAACCAGCCGCTGCTGCCGCGCTGGATATGGCGGACGTTCGCGTGCACCGTCGGGATGCGCGGACTCTTCGGGTGGAAGATCAGCGAGATACCGGTCGCGCGGAAGGTGTCCCCCTCGCCGGGGAGCGCGCGCGACATCTCGGGGCGCAGCGTCCCGTGCACGTCGGAGAACGCGACGCCAGCCTTCTCGAACGTCTTCCCGTCGGCGAGCACGCGCGTACGCCCGCCGCCGCCCGTGGGCCGGGTCCACGCATCCTCGCGGAAGCGTCCGCCGCCGTCGGCGGCCTCGATGCCGGCGGTGATGCGGTCCTGCAGGTCCATGAAGAACTGGGCGGCGCGATTGTCTAGCGAGGTGGTCGTCGACGTGGACGTGGACATGGGTCAGGCCTGTCTGGCGTTTGCGGGTTTCAGCGCGTTGATGCGCCGGACGACGTCACGGAAGGTAGCGTCGCGCTTGCGAAGGTTCTCGAAGAAATACAGCGCCTCGCGGACGTCGCCCAGGCGTTCGAACACCGAGCCGAGCAGGTAGTACAGCTCCAGCGACTCCGACAGCGTGATGTTGGACTGGTTGAGCGCTTCCTTGTACTTGCCCACCGCCTCGCCGAGCTCGCCCTTGGCCTCGACGCACTCGCCGATCATCGTCAGCGCGAACACAGCGCGCGTCTTGTCGGCCTGCAGCAGCTTGAACTCGGCGATGGCGGCGTCGTAGAGGCCCATCTCCTTGTAAGCGATGCCCAGGTCGCCGTGCGTTCCTGGATCGGCCCGCTCGGACGCGCTGAGCTTGGCCACCGGCCCGTGAGGAATCGTCGGCGCCGCGCGGTCGCTCGGGATCGCGCCCTGATCGGGCGCCGCCTGCGTCTGCGCCTGCGCCGCGGCCCGCTCGGCGCGCAGGATCGCCGCGCGCTTCTCGTCGATCAGAGGATCGCCCGGAAACCGCTGGGCCAGCTCGTCGAGCACCTCGCGCGCCTCGTCGGGCAGCGATTGCTGCAGGAAGAAGTCGACCTGCTCCAGCTCGCCACGCAACTCCGCGTTCAGCGCCGCCGCCACAGCTTCGGGCGCCGGCGGCGCCGCCACGGCGCGGCCCAGCAGTTTGGCCGCCGCCGCACAGGACGGGTCCAACGTCAGCGCGCGCTCCGCGACCAGCGCCGCGTCGGCGGCGTCCTCCTCGGCCAGTTGACCGGCCAGGACGGCGAGCTCCGCCGCCGCCTCACTGCGCCGCCCGAGCTGCGTCAGCACGCTGGCCAGCCGCTCGCGCGCGCCCCGATGACGGGCGTCCAGCGCGAACACACGCCGCAGGTGATCGACCGCGCGCTCGACGAGGCCGTACTTCACGAACACGTCCGCCTGCGCGAGCACGCGGCCCACCTCCGACAGGCCGGGCGCAAGTCCCGAGCTGCCGGGGACGCCGGTGACGGCGGAGATGCCAGAGATGCCGGCAAGGGCGGATACGCCCGAGATCCCGACGCCCGCGAGCCCCGCGACCGGCCCCGAACGGTCTGCGCCGGGCGCGTCGCTGCGCGGCAGCGGCCGCGCGCCGCTGATGCCGCCGGGCAGCGGCGGCGGCCCGCCGCCGGGCCGCTTGACGGCGCTGACAGCGATGCCCCAGCGCCCGGCCAGCTCGCGCGTTTCACCGTCGGTGCCGTCCAGCGCCAGCGCCGCCCGCACCGCTACGTCGCGATCGTTCAACCGGCCAGCCGCGTCGTGCAGCTCGGCCAGCTCGCGCCACACAGAAAGCGCCTTGGGCGGATCCAGCTGCGCCAGCGCTTCAGCCAGCAGCGTGACGTTCTTCGGGTCGCGCGGCGCCGCCTTCAGGGGCGCCTGCAGCTTCACCAGCGCCAGGCGCGGGTTCATACGCTGGATGTACGCGGCCGCCAGCTCGCGCGCGACGCCGAAATCGGTCGGGCGGTGGAACAGCAACCGCTCCGCGACGCGCACGAAGTCGTCCGCCCGCCCCTGCGCCTTCACCTGCACCGCCAGCTGCGACAGCTCGTGCACCGCCTCGTCGACCTTGCCGACCTGGGACGCGGTCTCGGCCAGCCGGATGCGCGACGCGATGTTGTCCGGGTGCAGCCCGACGATCTTGCGCAGCGCCGGCAGCGCCTCCTCGATCTTGCCCGCTTGCTGCAGCTCGTTCGCGCACGCCTCCAGCTCGCGCAGCGCATCCGCGACCATCCCCTGCTGCCGGTAGGTGTCGGCCAGGCGCTCGCGCACGTGCGGCAAGCCCGGCGTCAACTTCAGCACACTCTTGTAGACCGTCATCGCCTTGCGCGGGAATCCCTGCTCGACGTAGATCTCGGCCGTGCGCAGGTAGATGTCGCGCGCCTGTTCCAGCGCCCCGCGGCGGGCGTGGATCTCCGCCATCTTCAGCCAGGTGCGCGTGTCGTTCGGGTCCTCCTGGACGACGCGCGCGAACTCCTCGAGCGCACGCTCTTCTTGCCCGCGCTCCAGGAACTTCTGAGCGGCGGCGAGATGCTTGTCTTTCTTGATCAGCACCGGGGGCCGCCCCGGAGTCTACATCCTCTCAATCAGATGGGTATCCATCTTACCGGCGACGTATTCGGCGTTCTGGGTCAGCCGCTTGAAGAAGTCGATGTTGGTCTTGATGCCCTCGACGACGAATTCGTCGAGCGCCCGCCGCAGCCGCGCCAGCGCGGCGGGCCGCGTCTCGGCGTGCACGATCAGCTTGGCCAGCAGCGAGTCATAGAACGGCGGCACCACGTACTGATTGTAGATGTGCGTGTCGACGCGTACGCCCAGCCCACCCGGCTTGTGGAGGCCCGTGATCCGCCCGGGCGACGGCGCGAACGTCACCGGGTCCTCGGCGTTGACGCGGACCTCGATGGCGTGGCCGCGCGGGCGGATGTTGTTCGCCATCTTCAGCGGCTCGCCCGCCGCCAGGCGCATCTGCTCGCGCACCAGGTCGATCCCGAACACCTCCTCGGTGACGGTGTGCTCGACCTGTATACGGGTGTTCATCTCCATGAAGTAGAAGTTCTTGTCCTCGTCGAGCAGGAACTCGTGCGTGCCGACGGTCTCGTAGCCGATGCTCTCGGTCGCCTTGCGCGCGACGCCCAGCAGGCGCGAGCGCCGCTCGTCGTCCAGCGCGACCGACGGCGCTTCCTCGACCAGCTTCTGGTGGCGACGCTGGATGGAGCACTCGCGCTCGCCCAGCGCGACCGCGCGGTTGCCGTCGCCCAGGACCTGGACCTCGACGTGGCGCGGGCGCGAGACGAACCGTTCCAGGTAGACGTTCGGGTTGTTGAAGCCGGCCTGCGCCTCGCTGCGCGCGGCGTGCAGCTGCGCGATCAGTCGCGCCTTGCTCTCGACGATCTTCATGCCGCGGCCGCCGCCGCCCGCTGACGCTTTGATGATGATCGGGAAGCCGATGCGCTCGACCGCTTCTTCGGCCTGCTCGTCGGTCTCGAGGACGCCCGTGCCGGGCAGTGTCGGCACGCCCGCCTTCTCCATCGCGGCGCGCGCCGAGACCTTGTCGCCCATGAGGCGCATCACCTCCGGGCGCGGGCCGATCCAGTGCAGGCCGCACTTCTTCACCACCTCGGCGAAGTGCGCGTTCTCGGCGAGGAAGCCGTAGCCGGGGTGTACCGCATCGGCGCGCGTCACCTCGGCCGCGCTGATCAGCGCGGGGACGGACAGGTAGCTCTGGCGCGACGGTGGCGGGCCAATGCAGACCTTCTCGTCGGCGAAGCGGACGTGCAGCGAATCCGTGTCCGCGGTCGAGTGCACCGCGACGGTCTTGATGCCCATCTCGCGACACGCACGGATGACCCGCAGCGCGATCTCGCCGCGGTTCGCTATGAGAACCTTCTTGAACACGTCCCGGTTACTTGCCCAGGCGGAAGAGGTGCTGGCCGTATTCGACGTGCGCGCCGTTCTCGACGAGGATCTCCTCGATCTTGCCCTCGGACTCCGCCTCGATCTCGTTCATCAGCTTCATCGCTTCGACGATGCAGACGACCTGGCCCTTGCGCACCGACTGGCCCACGTCGACGAACACCGGCGCCTCGGGCGACGGCGCACGATAGAACGTTCCGACGAACGGCGAGCTGATGAACGTCCCCGCGGCCTCCGCGGGCGCAGCGGCCGCAGCCGGCGTGAGCGCGATCGACCGCGGGCCCGTCAGCGCGGGCAGCACCTCGACCGGTCCACCGCCGCCCCGCCGCACGCGCACGTGCCCGCTGCGGTCGGCCTCGACCTCCGCCAGATCGAACTCGGCGGCGATGCGGGCCAGCTCGCGCACCGACTCGAAGTCGATGCCATTGCCGCCGTTCGCGCCACGACGCGCGGGCGCGGGCGGCACCACCTTGAGGGAAGACTTCGCCTTCTGGTCCTTCTTGCTCATGGGCAAGCGGGTCCTTTCACATTGTCACGATCAGAGGTCGGCGCGCAGCGCCGGCGCGCTCATGCGCATCAGGTATCGGGTCTTGCCGATGCTCGCGGCCGGCAGCACCGCGCAGGCCAGGAAGTACTCCTGGGTCAGAACGCGCACGACCAGCGTCAGCGTGTCCGTGCGAAGCGTGAACTCCTCCAGTGCCCCGGCGTCCAGCGACTGCAGCGTGCGGCGCGCCTGCGCGATGAGGTGCGCGAACTCCATCGCCAGGGTCTGGATGTCGGGAAGCGCGCCGTCGTAGCCTGATTTCGCGAAGGAATCGACGGTGATGCCGTCGAAGCCCATCAGCACGGCCGCGACGCCGCCGTCCAGCCTGTCGACCAGTTTCCTGATGTTCTCGCGGAAGGGACCGGACATCGTGACTGCCGCTTGTACTCGGAGGGGATCGGGGGTGTCAAGCCTTCGCGGCGGCGCGACCGGCGAGGTGTGAGGCGATGTCGGCGGGGGAAAGTTCCATGAACTGCGTCTCGCCGGGCGTCGGGACGAGGACGAAGCGGATGGTCGACCCGCGGCGCTTCTTGTCGACGGTGATGCCGGCCTGCGCCTGCGCGTCGAAGCGCCGCTCGTAGTCGATCGGCAGGCCGAGGCGCGCGAGCAGATTGCGTGCGCGAGCGGCGAGCGCGGGCGGGCCGACGGCGAGCGCGGTCCCCAGATCCAGCGCCGCGACCATCCCCAGCGCCACGGCTTCGCCGTGCAGCAGACCGTAGCCCGACGCCGCCTCCAGCGCGTGCCCGACGGTGTGGCCGAAGTTCAGGATCGCGCGCCGGCCGGATTCGTTCTCGTCGGACGCGACAACGTCGGCCTTCACGTTCACGGCGCGCGTGATGATCTCCTCGTGCTGCGCGACGGTCAGCGCGGGGCCGCTCTGCTCCAGCAGGTCGAGCAGCCCGGCGTCGGCGATGAAGCCGCACTTGACCACCTCGGCGAGTCCCGCGACGCGTTCGCGCTCCGGCAACGTCTCGAGGAAGCCGACGTCGGCGACGACGGCGCGCGGCTGATGGAACGCGCCCACCAAGTTCTTGCCCGCGCCCAGATCGACGCCGGTCTTGCCACCGACGGATGCGTCGACCATCGCCAGCAGCGTCGTCGGTACCAGCGCGAACGGCACGCCGCGCAGGTAGACGGCCGCGGCGAAGCCCGCGTGATCGGTCGCGGCGCCGCCGCCGATTCCGACGATCGCGGCGCGGCGGTCGTACGCGTGGGCTGCCAGCCATTCGCAAGACTTCTCGATCTCCGTCAGGTTCTTGCAGGCCTCACCCGGGCGCAGGTCCAGCCGCTCGACGTGCGGCAGCCGCGCCGCGAGCGCGGTGACGAGATCGCGCGCGCGCGCGGACTTCTCCGCGACGTTCGCGTCGACAAGCACGGCGACGCCGGTCGTCTTCGGATCCAGCGCCGCTGCCAGCTTGTCCGCGATCGCATCAGGCGACAGCGCGCCGATGCTGACGTCGTAGCTGCGCGCGCCCAGCTCGACGCGCACGCGATTCTTCATGTCGTCTGCGTTCATTGATTGGCGTCGTCGTTCTGTTCCCCGTCGGACAGCGCGCCGATCACCATCGACACCTGGAGAAGCTCGTTCACGATCTGGCTCGGCGACTGGTCGTTGGTGACGACGCCCGCGTGCGCGCGCTGGTAGAACGGCCGCCGCGCCGCGACGAGCGCGCGCGCCGCCGCCAGGGGATCGGCGGTACCGTCGAGCAACGGGCGACCGGACGCGCTTCCCGCGCGCCGCACAGCCTCCTCGGGCGATACGTCCAGCCAGAACACGCGGCCCGCCGCGAGCATCGCCTCGATGTTCTCGTCGCGGCAGGGCGCGCCGCCGCCGGTCGCGACGATGACCTTGCGACGCTTCGCCACCGCCAGCAGGGCCGCCGTCTCGCGCTTCCGGAAGCCAGCCTCCCCTTCCGCCGCGAAGATGTCGGCCACGGTCTGCGCGGCCTCGTCCTCGATCACCTTGTCGAGGTCGACGAAGGTCCAGTCGAGGCGCTCGGCCAACAACCGCCCGACCGTCGTCTTCCCCGACGCCATGAAGCCGATCAGGAAGATCGGCGCGTCGTCGTCGGCGGGCGGCATGTGTCCCTGAATCCTACTCGATGGGGTCGCCAACCCGAATGAGTCAATTTTTTCGGGAACCCTGACAGGGTTCCCGAACCCTCCCGCGATGGTACGCGCCGAGCAAAGCTCGGCGGCTCCCCACGCGTCAATTTTTTGCTCCCTGCCAGTTTCGGGTTTTTACTGGCTTCATGAGCGTAGAAGTCGAGCGGGCCACGATACCGTGCAACGTCTGCGGAGCCGCGGTCAGCGAGCTGCGCCGTGGGCGTTGCTGGGGCTGTTATTCGCGCTGGGCCGATACGCGCCCGGTCGGTCGGGGCGCGGCCTGCGCCATCTGCCAGGAGAAGCGTCGCGGGATGCTGAAGCTGGTCGAGCTCAAGGGGCGCAGCCTGCCGTTCTGCCACGGCTGCGCCGCCCAGTTGCTGCGCCTGCCCGACATCCCTGAAACCGTCGAGGAGCTGCGCTACGCCCTCCGTCGCGAGCGCCGCGAGGGCGACCGGCGCGATGGCGAGACGGTCGACCAGCGCATCTATCCGCGCGAACGCCGCGTGGGCGAGCGCCGCGGCCCGTCGCGCGAGGCCTACGCCGACACCGATCCCGGCATGCGGCTGTCCGAATTCGACGACGTCGTCATCGAGCTGGCCGAGAACGACATGGAAGACGTCGAGCAGACGCAGGTCCGCGCGCGTCCAGCAGCACCCGTCGCGCCGTCCTCCTCGCCCGCCTCCGAATAACCGCCCCGCCGTCGGGCATACTTTCCGGCCGAGCACGTCCGCGCCCGAACGGCGCGCGATGCCTGCTGGGCCGTGCAGAAGCGAATCATCGATCGCTTCGATGGCCATCACCGCCCGACGAGCGGCCCGCGCTCACGCCGCTCGCGTACATGCTGGTGTTCGAACAGGCGTTCAATCTTTCTCGCCACGACGCGCGTGCGATCGCGGGTTGGTGCTGCGGCGACGTCGACGGCCCTGCGCTGAACGAGGCTCTCGAACCGAGCATCGATGCATGGAAGCGCCGCTGGAACCGGCCCTTCTTGCTGCGCGAGGCGCGCCGCATGGGCGGCAGAGCGAAAACACGAACGAGGCTCTCGAACCGAGCATCGATGCATGGAAGCGCCGCTGGAACCG
>DATMZL010000415.1:0-3769 GCA_035607075.1 Polyangia bacterium | reverse complement strand
ACCGTTCGCGTTCTCGATCCTCGAATGGTTACAACTATGCGAAACAAATTCGAAAATAACATCTACAGCAAAACGATGACGACCAACCGTGAGCTGATGCTCTACGCGCGGCTAGTGATGATCGACTCGGGAATTGGTACGTCTCGCGGTATCGATTGCGCGTTCAGGACTCACCATCGGGAGGACATTGTCCTGTGGACGCTGCTTGACTCATGGAACGCGCTGGGTCGCCCCGAGATCGCAGCGCGGGCGGACATAGAACGCCTGGCTACGGACAGCCGGACGCGCGAACGACTCGCTTCCGCAGAGGAAGGCGCCCAAATGGCGGCAAGATTCATGAACACACGTCGCACCGAGGCGATCAATCGGCTTGTCGACGGGGGACGGTGATTGCAGAAAGGAGATCCAATGTGCAAGCGGGTGAGGAGTGTTGGAATGGTGGTTACGGTCTTGGGTGCGCTGGCGTGGAGCGGTGAGGCGAAAGCCGACTGTTTTTGGGCCAATACGGTTCCCCCGGCCCTCGAGTGTTTCTCGCCTTGGGGTAACGATACGGTCGTCAAGGCCGAGATTGGAAGCGATTCTGATTGGGGCTCGCAGTGGATTCGTTGGACCAACCTCGAAACCCCCGGCTGCTGGTGGGACTACCTCTGTTGGGACACCAATACGAATGACTGGTGCGCGACAGACCCCGGCAAGCTGATTCACAACGTGTTTGTTCACGGTCCATCATTTGAGCGCGACTACATTGATATCTTGAGCGGCGGCGATGTGTCTGGTTGCTCATACAATCTGACCGCTCCTGTGTGCGATGGACACAGCATCGACGTGGAGGGTGGTAGTGACGATCCGCTTAACTACGGCTCCGAGATTTCGCAAAGCTCGGCGTGCCGCGGTAAAATGTTTGGATCATGGGGAAATGACTACATCTGGTCGGAGCGGCCGGATGCGAACATCTTCAGCGATATTGGCGACGACACAGTGTCTCTCTTTGCCAATCAGTCATCATTGTCACACATCGTGACAGACGCCGGGAATGACGCGATCTACGACTACGGCAGTGGAATCGCGTTGGAAGAGTCCTGCGGTGACGGAAGCGGCGACTTCTGGTACGGCCCGTACCTCGACGTTTGGAGCAAGCCATACGATTGCGAGTGCACCTTCGACGGCTGTAATTAGACGGCGCATCAATACTGGGAACTACTGAAGCGTCCCCCCAAACATCCCGCATGGTACGCGGCGAGCGAAGCTCGACGCCTCCCACAGGAACGCTGAGGCTGAACATGAATCGGCCGGAGTCGCCGGAGAGTCCGGCCACCTCGGTCGGTTGCTCCTGGCGAGCTGCGGGACGACGATCGGCGTCGACGTGCGCAACAGCGGCACGCGCGCCGGCGACGAGGTCGTGCTGCGTCGACGACGCTACCGCGCCTGCGCAAGCAGCTACGCGGCTTCACGCGCATCACCATCGCCGCCGGCGCCATGCAGCACGTGACCTTCGATCTGCCCGCGAGCGCGCTCACCGCCTGGGACACCACCGGCAAACGCTTCACGGTCACGCCGGGCACGGTGACCGTGCAAGTGGGCGCATCGTCGACGGACATCCGCGCGCCCGCCGCTACGGTCGCTCGCCGATGTCGACGATCGAGCACGCCTGGATCGTCTCCAGGCCCAGCGTCTCCGCGCGCGACAGAAGCTCGTCGCTCTCCGACCCCGGATTCAGGAAGAGCTCCGCCGCCGGCGCCTTCGCTTTGATCGCGTCGAGCAGCGTGATCCCCACCGACGGCGGCACATACATCGAGACGCGATCGACCGTCCCCGGAACGTCCCCGATCGTGGGATAGACCTTGAGACCCTCGACCGTCTTCTCGGTCGGGTTCACCGGGTACACGGTCCACCCCTGCCTCAGGTACGCCCGCACCGCTTTGTTGCCGTACTTCTGCGCCGCATTCGACGCACCAATCACCGCGACGGTGGCCATGCCAGAAGCTTAATCAGCTTTTTGGCCGCAGACCGTACAAACGCCGTCGGGCCCGATGACGCCGATGCAGCCGCCGTCAGGACACAGCCGGCGGTTCGGATCGAACCCGCCACCGCCCGAAGCGGCCACCTTGGCGTCGCCGGCCCCGTCGTCACCCGCGTCGACGTCCTCGTCCTCGTCGAGGTCCTCGTCCTCGGTCGGGACGAAGCCCGCGGGCGCGGCGTCCTTCCCGCCGCCGCTCGCGCTACGCCCGCAGACGCGGCAGCGGCCGTCGTCGCCGATGACGCCAATGCAGGCGCCGTCCGGACACAGCCGCCGGTGGGGATCGAACTTGCCGTCGCTCATGCGCGCGGAAAATAGCAGGTTTCGGCGGCTAGCGCGTTTGCGCGGGAGGGGAGGGGCCCTTGTCGTTTCGGGCGGCCGGCGACTGACCGGCCTGGGCGTCGTGCGCGTCCTCGTCGCGTTTCGTCGCCTCCTCGATCAGCAGATCGATCTGGTCGCCCACCGCGCCCAGATCCTCGCCGCTGCGCTTCCTCTCCGGCGTCTGCGGCCGGAACACCAGGTTCAGGATCGCGGTCGTAGGCGCGTCGTTGCGCGTGACGCGCGGGACTTCGATGTCGAACGCGCCGTCGCGCAAACATTTCTCGACGTCCGCGCGGTTCAGCGTCGACGATTCGACGACCGCGCGCTCGACCTCGCCGCGCACGACGTCGATCGCCAGCCGCACCTTGCCGGTCAGATCGCGCGACGCCGCGGTCGCGCCCGTGCGCGCCAGGTAGCACGCGCGCGCACGCGGCATGTACGCCAGCGACAGCACGTTGCGCATCACCAGACGATCCATCGATCCACGCACGGGCGGCTCGGCGTCGGCGACCGACCGAACCACCGGCTCGACGAGCGCGAGCGCCGACGGCGACACGAGCAGCCGCGCCTTCTCGGGCCGCGGCGCTTTCGCCGACCACGGGCGCAACCATTCGGCCGCGACGCGCACCGCGCGGCCCGGCAGAGCCACCCGCTTGCCTCGGGCCGTCGCCTCGATCTCGACCGCGCGCGGCGGCTTGCCGGCGCTGGACATCACCCCCGACGCGACAGCATCGGGCGCCAGCGCGGGCGCCAGCGTGTACTGCCGGCCATCGACCTTAGCGCGCAGTGGCGCGAAGTCGCCGCCACGATCGATGTCGGCCAGCGCCGCCATCACCGCGTCGCCGACCTCGCTCGGGCGCAGTACGCGCGCGATGCCCTTGCGGCTGGCCGCGAAGTCGCTCAGCGCCTGCCGCACCTCGCGGCCGACCGGATCGTCGTCGGGCGGGCGCACGACGAACGCCGCGACCGAAAGGTCCAGCTCCGGCACCGCCCCGAGCGCGTGGTCCAGCGCGGCGCCGTCCTGGCTCGCGCTCAGCGCGCCGTCGGTCAGCACCACCAGCATCGTGCGCGGCGCGAACGTGCTCTGCTCGCGTCGCAGCAACGCGCCGGCCTCGCGCAGCGCCGCCGCCAGGTCGGTGCCGTTTTGCATGCGCGCCGGCACCATCTCGTCCTCGAGCGCGCCGATCGCCTCGCGCGTCGCGGGCCGGCTCATCGGGAACAGGCGCTTCGTGCCCCTGTCGAAGAAGAGCGCATCGAAGCGCGCGCTGGGCGGCAGCGCCTCGAGCACGCGTCGCGCCAGGTCGTGCTCCGCGGACAGCCCGGGCAGCCCGACGCTGCGCGAGCGGTCGATCACCGCCAGCACGCTGGTGGGCGCGCCCGCCGCCCGGGCCGGGCGGCTGCGGAAGGCGTAGGCGATCGCGGTCTCGGTGG
>DATMZL010001459.1:0-5432 GCA_035607075.1 Polyangia bacterium | reverse complement strand
GAGCCGGACGCGAGCCGCCAGACGACCCAGACGACGAGTAGCACCGCGAGGCCGGCCAGCGCCGGCAGATGCCGCTGCAGCCGCCGCCACGACCGCGAGATGCCGGCGTCGACGAGCACCGCGGTGATCAGCGCCGGGACGAGGACGATCGCCTGGATCCGCGTGGCGCACACCGCGACGAACGCGACCAGCATCAGGATCTGGTTTCGCCTGGTCGGCCGGCCGATCGCCTCGGCGCCGGTCCAGGCGGCGACCGCCAGGAGGGGATAGAACAGCACCTCCGTCATCATCAGTCCGGAGTAGGCGAGCACGGGCGTCGCCACGGTCAGCGCCGCCGCCGCGAACGCCGCGCGCCGGGAGACGAGCGTCCGCCCCCACAAGTACACGGGGACGGCCGCCAGCGACATCACGAACGCCTGCAACCCGTGCAGCACGTCGTACCCGGTGCCGAGTCCGAACGCCGCGAGCGGGAAGCCGGCGAGCAGCGGGGTGAGCAGGGAGTAATACGGCGTCGATCCGCCCAGGATCGACAGCGATCCGTGCAGCCAGAGGTCGCGGCCCAGCAGCCCGTACACCATCTCGTCGGGCGCGATCCACGGCACCGGCACCTTCAACGCCGCCCAGGCGCGCAACCCCGTCGAAAGAAGGACGAGCGCCGCGAGCGCCCACCATTCGCGGCCGCGGCTCACTCCAGGCGTGCGAGCTCGTCGAGGAGCCGGTCGACTTCGTCGACGGTGTTGTCTCCGTAGGCCACTCCGAGGTGCGGGCCGAAGTACTCGTTGGTCACGTCAACAGAAATGGGTTCCTTCGGTCTCATGTTCCGCATACAGAGGCGGGTCGATCATCTCACGCCTGGCTCTCCCGTCATCTCAGCGAGACGGGCTCTTACATGACTTCCTACACAAAGAGCCTAGGAGACGTCGGCCATTCTTACTGCTCGCCACGCGGCTGGGTAGGCGGTGGGTACAAGTAGGCCTTCACGCTCTCGACGATCCGGGCAGGAAACGGTCCGCGTTCAGCCTCGTCGCCGCGACGAGCTCCGCATTCGGCAGGTCGCTTTCCTCGACGTGTCGGATCGCCTCCTGCTCGGTCCGGCCACCGGCACGAGCGCGCGCGAGCAGACGCCGCCGGAGCACCTCGCGCGACGCGTCGACATACCAGATCTCGTCCAAGAGCCCACGGAGGTCGCGCCAGCCCGGCCGATCCAGCAGGAGGTAGTTGCCTTCGACGACGACGAGCCTCGCCGACCGCCGGATCGCGATGGCGCCGGGCACCGTCTCTTCTATGGAGCGGTCGAACCCCGGCCAGAAAACGGCCGCAGCCGGTTCACGCTGCACGCTCGCGACCGCACGAACGAAGCCTTCCACGTCGAACGTCTCGGGAGCTCCCTTCACCCCGAGTAGCCCACGAGCTCCGAGCTCGGCGTTCGAGAGATGGAAGCCGTCCATCGGCACGACCACCGCGAAGTCGCGTCCGCGCCGGTCGTTCGCGGCCGCCTCGATCAACGCAGCGGTGGTGGACTTGCCTGCGCCCGGCGGTCCTGTGATCCCCAGAAGGAACCGGCCGGACGAGCGGTCGACCGCCTCGAGCAGCGGCTCGACCGGTGCCCCGTCCACCGCTACTCGGCGCTCGACGCTGCCCACAGGTTGATCCGGCTCTCGGTCGCGTAACGGTCGCGCATCGCGGCGTAGCGGTCAGGGTCGGGCACGTGTCATCCGTCCTCCTTGGTGAGCGTGCGCTCGAGCTCGACGCGGGTCGCTCCGGTCATGATCGCCACCGCCTCGGGCATCGAGTGGGTCTGCGGGGTGACGACGGCGACGCGCCTCCCCAGGCGCATGATGTGGATCCGGTCCGCAAGCTCGAAGACGTGCGGCATGTCGTGGCTGATCAGAATCACCGGCAGGCCACGCTCGCGGACCCGCAGGATCAGGTCGAGGACCTGCCGGGTCTCCTTTACGCCCAGCGCGGCCGTCGGCTCGTCCATGATCACGAGCCGTCTACCCCAGGCGGCGGCCCGGGCGACGGCGACGCCCTGTCGCTGCCCTCCAGAGAGGTTCTCGACGGCCTGACCGATCGAGGGGATGCCGATCTGGAGTTCCGACAGGTACCGCATGGCCTCCCGGCGCATCGCTCGCTTGTCGAGCGCGCGGAGCAGCCGGCCGGCGGGGCCGCCTCGCCTCAGCTCGCGTCCCAGGAAGATGTTCGACGCGATGTCGAGAGCCGGGGCGACCGCGAGCTCCTGGTAGACGGTCTCGATCCCGACCCGCCGAGCGTCGAGCGGCGAACGGAAGCGCACGCGCTCGCCGTCCAGCAGCAGCTCCCCGTCGTCGGGCTGGAACGCGCCGGAGAGCACCTTGATCAGCGTCGATTTGCCCGCGCCGTTGTCGCCGATGATCGCGACGATCTCGTTCGGACGCAGATCGAAGTCGGCCTCGTTCAGGGCAACGACATGCCCGAAGCGCTTCACCAGGCCGCGCGCCTCGAGCACCGGGGCCGGGGCGCTCACCGCTCCCTCCGATGCGTCAGCTGATCGACCGAGACAGCGAGGATCACGAGGATCCCGGTGACCAGGTACTGGTAGATGACCTGGACGCCGATCAGAGTGAGGCCGTTCCGGAAGACGCCGACAATCATCGCGCCGATCAGCGTCCCGATCACGGTTCCCCTGCCTCCGAACAGGCTCGTTCCTCCGAGCACCACCGCAGTGATGCTGTCGAGGTTCTCGGTCGTCTGGCCGGCGTTCGGATCGCCGAGCTCGGTGCGCGCGGCCAGCAGCATCGCCGCGATCCCGGATGTGAGGCCCGCGAGCGTGTAGACGCCGAAGAGGACACGCTCCGTCTTGATCCCGGTCAGCCGCGCAGCCGCTCGGTTGTCGCCGACGGCGTAGACGTGGCGGCCCCACGCAGTCTGACTGAGGGCAAACCACGCGAGCGCGTAAAGCACGAGCATCAGGACGACCCCGTAGGTGAAGTCCGCGCCGGCGATCGTAAAGGTTCGACCGAAGAAGAGCATTGCGCTCGGAAGCGGTGAGAAGGTCAGGTCGTTCGAGACGATGTGCGTCAGGGCGAACGCAATGTTCAGCGTCCCCAACGTGACGATGAACGCGGGGAGACGCACGACGGTCACCAACGCGCCGTTCAGCATTCCGAAACCGACGCAGGTGGCGATGCCGATAAGCATCGCCGGGATTGCGGGGACGCCGCTTTCGACCGCGAGTTTCGTCATCACGATCTGGCCGAAGGCCATCACTGTCCCGACGGACAGATCGATGCCCGCCGTCAGGATCACGAGCGTCTGCCCGATCGCCAGGACGCCGACGACCATCACCTGCTGAAGCACGAGTGACAGGTTTTGCGCCTGCAGGAATCGATCGGTCTTCAGTGAGAAGAAGACCATCGTCAGGATGAGCGCGAGCAGCGGCCCGACCGCCGGCGCGGTCAGCGCACGTTGCGCAGCCTGCGCCACTGATGTCCACGTGCGCTTCTCGGAAGGCAAGGTGTCTGTCGTCACCGTCGACCGCCGTGACAAGCCTAGGGATCAAGCGGCCCGGCCGCGATCGGGGCGCGGAGGGAGTGCGCCCCGATCGCGGCTCACCGCTTGCCGGGTTAGCCCCAGCAGTTGGCGAGGCCGTAGGCCACGCTCTTGGATGGGACGCCCGCCACGGGCGTCTTAGCGATCAGGTTCACGCCGGTGTCGGTGTAGCCGGATGCCTTCTTGCCCGTCTTGGCATAGGCGACGACCGCCGCGACGCCCCTCGAGGCCATGAGCAGCGGGTACTGCTGGGATGTCGCATCGATGATCCCCGCCTTGACGTTGCGCACGCCGGCGCAGCCGCCGTCGACAGAGACGATCGTTACGTCGCTCTGCTTCTTCCCGGCGCTCTTCAGCGCCGTCCAGGCGCCTGCGGCGCTCGGTTCGTTGATCGTGTACACGACGTTGATGTCGGGATTCTTCTGGAGGCAGTTCTCCATCGCGGTCTGGGAATCGGGCGTGTCGCCGCCACCGTTGGCGACGCACACGATTTGCTTGTCGCTGTTCTTGATCCCGAAGCCCTTCGTGAAGCCGTTGTGACGGAGCGCCCCGACCGACGACCCTGCGTGCTCGTCGAGCATGGCGATCGTGACCTGCTTGCCCTTGGTCGCGGCACGCGCGTACTTCCCGATCAGGATCCCGGCGTTGAGGTTGTTGGTCGCGAAGAGCGCGTCGACTGCGGTCGTCGGATCGGTCGGCGAGTCGAGCGCGATCACGATCACACCAGCCTTTCTCGCCTTCGCGATCGCTGCGTTCTCCGCTTTGGCATCCGCAACGGTGATCAGGATCCCCTTGACTCCGGCGGTCACCATGTTTTCGATCGCTGCGATCTGGCTCGCGTTGTCAGAGCTGTTCTTGCCCGCGGCGTAAATCAGCTGCGCGCCGAGCTTCTTCGCCTGAGCCGTCGCTCCGGCCTTCATCTTGACGAAGAACGGGTTCGTGACGTCCTTCGTGATCAGTCCGACCTTGATCGTCGCGGCCTGGCTGGACGGCTTCGCGGACGCGACCGTTGCTACCGTCGCTGTCGCTCCCACGACGAGCACGGCGACAGCGGCGAGCCCGAGTCGGCCCCTGACACTCCTGGCAATCGGCATCTCGAGTTCCTCCTGATCCGGATTGCGGGATCGCAGCGACGCTGCTCGCGATCCTTGGGTCGGGCGGATGATAAGGCCTCGCAAGCGCTTGCGCAACCGCTTGCAGTAAACAGGCCCGTTTGGCGGATTGCGAGCAGTCCGTTCTCCCTTATCTACAGGCGATTCCGGATAGGCAAGCGCTTGACGCAACCGCTTGCGCGGATAACATGCTCGCCATGCCGGCCCGCGCCCGTCCGATGACCACGATGGCCGACGTCGCGCAGGTCGCAGGCGTTTCAACCTCGACGGTCTCGCATGTACTGAACGGCACGCGAAAGGTCAGTGAGGCGACCGAGCGGGCGGTTCGCGACGCGATCCAAGCGACCGGCTACACACACGACCGCATCGCGCGGTCGCTCGCGACCGGGCGGACGCGGACGATCGGGCTCGCGATGTCGGCCATCTCCAACCCCTATTTCGCCGAACTCGCTCACGCGATCGAGCAGGAGGCCGCCGGCGCCGGGTATTCGCTGCTGCTCGCCGATACACACGACGACCCCGAACGCGAGCTCCGCGCAATCAAAGATCTCCTCGGACGACGGGTCGACGGCGTCATCCTGGCGCCGTCCGCGGAGCCGACGGCGGCGCTCGAGCTTCTGCGCAACCGAACCATCCCGACGGTCTTGATCGACCGGTTCATTCCGGCCGAACTCGATCAGATCGCCACCGAGAACATCGGGTCGACTGCGCTCCTGGTCGAACACCTGGCAGAGCTCGGCCACGAGCGCATCGGCATGATCGCCGGGCTCAAGGGTCTCGCGACCAGCG
>DATMZL010001110.1:0-2379 GCA_035607075.1 Polyangia bacterium | reverse complement strand
CCGATCCCGCAACCGGCCGCTCCGCCGAAATCGGAGACGAGTCGACCGCAGCCGCAGCCAGTGACGCCGGATCCCACGCCGCGGCCGTCAACGCCGAGGCAGACAGGGAAAGACGTGGACGCAAGCCTCGACGAGGCACAGCGGGCGATCGACAACGGCGAGATCGGCCGCGCGCGGACGGTCTACAAGGCGCTCCTGACCGGTTCTCCGCTCTCGCATCCCTCGGCGTTGCGGCTCGCCGAAGGGCTGTTTCGGGTCGGGGACTTCCCGGATGCGGTGCTCGCTTTCCAGCGTGCGGGAACGCTCGGCCACGGCGAGGAGAAATACCACTACTCCTACGCGGTGACCTTGTACGAAACGGGACACTACGCCGAGGCAAAGCGCGAGCTCGCTCTCTCGCTCCCCTACATCGCCGCGACGACGGATGTGGCCCGCTATCGTGCGAAGATCGAGGGAGCGATCGAGTAACGACGCAATCTCTTGTCTATCTGGCACATCCCTTTGGTAGAATCGCCAAAATCCGCTTGAGTGAGTCGACCAAAATTCGCGAGCGTCTTCGAAAGGCTGCCATGAAAAAACTTGCCGTTGCTATCGCCCTGATGCTGTTCGCGATCGTCGGATATTCCGCCGAGCGAGCGACGACGCCCGAGATCACGCCGCCCGCCAACGGCGAAGAGTTCCTGCGTCTGAGCAGCACAGAGAAGTTGTTCTGGTCGATTGGCTATGCACAGGGTTATCTCGATGCCCTGAACAAGATCGACGTCGCCGCCGGACCGAGCTCGGCCTGTGCCAGTCTGGCCGCGCGTACCGAGCGGCAGAGCTCGACCGCGGGCAAGATGTCCGGCTTCGAGCTGGTCTCCGGACTCGAGAAGTTCTATGCCGATCCGGCCAACACGCTGATCCCCGTCGGAAGCGCCATCCGCATCTACATGTTGCAGGCGGCCGGCAAGGACCAGGCCACGATTCAGGAGCTGATCGAGACCGCGCGTGCGCTCGGCGCCGAGAGCTCGCGCCGGCCGATGGCCAGTAAATAGTTCTGGCTTCTTTCGACAACACAACTCAGGCGGAGGGGTGTCGTGGATTCGCTTCGGTCCATGCGTTCGATGGCCGCGGTGTTCTGTGTCGTCTCTGTTCTGAGTGTCTCAGCCCTAACCGAAAAGCCACTCCCTCATCGGTTGCCGGCGGTCGTGCCGGCACTCGTGCTCACCGCGCTACGCGATTCGAATGAGGCGGGCGACTTCCGCCGTTTCGAGGCCGCTCTCGCCGTCTCGAAGTCGCTCGCGGACGTCATGCCTCTTGGCGCGGCGCGCAACGCTCTGCGGCGCGCCATCCTGATCTATGAGGACGTGGACGCGGTCTGGAGCTTCGCCGTCCGCGATCGCTACGGCGCCTATTTCAACGACGAGTCGCTGCCAGGTATGCACGATCGGCTCAATGCCGATTATCCCGGCTACGACGACTTCATCGCCGACTATCGAGTCGCCGACCGCAAGGGGAACGTCCTCTATCCGACAGCGGAAACGCGGACGTTCCTGCTAAAGCAGCTCGCTCCGTAGCCCGTTACGGCGTGGCGCCCATCGTCGTTCGGGCGTCGAGCGCCTGGATGGCGTGGATCAGCCTCTTCCCGGACGATGCTCCTTTTGCCACGACGGCGTGAAAGCCGCGCAGTTGTTCGCGATCGTCGAGGGTCAGCTCTTTCGCCGTGAACGCCAGGACAGGAATGTGCGCGGTCGCATCACTCTGTTTCAGTTTTGCGGCCACTTCGAAGCCGCTCATCCCGGGCATGGCCAGGTCGAGAATGATGACGTCCGGCACGCTGACCTCCGCCCGCTCCAGCCCCTCGGCGCCGGAGAACGCCTTCTCGAGCTGATACCCCTGCTTGGTCAGCTCCGCTTCGAGCATGTCATGGACGCTGACGTCGTCGTCGATGAGCAGAAGCCGTGGCCGTTTCGGCGCGGCGGTGCGCACGGTGATCTCGCGCAGCCGGCGCATCAACCGCGTCCAGTCGACCGGCTTGACGAAATAGTCGTCGGCGCCAAAGGCCAGACCGAGCTCGCGATTGTCGATCATCGACACGATGATGACCGGCAGGCAGGCTGTCATCGCATCCGCCTTCAACGCCCGCAACACGTCCCAGCCCTGAGCGCCCGGCAGCACGATGTCGAGTGTAATGGCGACGGGACGGATGCTGCGCGCGAGGCGGAGCGCTTCATCGCCGGTGCGTGCGCGGATCGGCACGTACGCGGCGGCCTGCAGGTAGGCGGCGAGGGTCGAGTAGGCCAGGTCTTCGTCTTCGACGACGAGCACGCGCTCGCCCGGCGGGATGACCGTGCCGTCGACATTGATGATCGGGCTGGGAATGGTCGTGCCCGCGAAATG
>DATMZL010001711.1:0-6333 GCA_035607075.1 Polyangia bacterium | reverse complement strand
CGCATCGATCCGCACAAGCAGGCGAACGCCGCGATGCTGTGCTCGCTGGTGGGCATGCTGCTCGCCGAGATGCCGCGCTCGCGCGGGCGGAACTTCGTGTCGGGATCGTCGGCGCCGCATCCGGCGGTGACGAAGGCGGTCCGCATGCTGGCTGACGATCCGTCGCTGTCCGCCGCCGATCTGGCCGCGCATCTGCAGGTCGGTCCGGGCCGCTTCGCGCGCGTGTTCAAGCACGAGATGGGTGTGTCGCTGGTCCGTTATCGCAACCAGCTTCGGCTGGAACGCTTCGTGAAGATCATGGACGGCGGCCACCAGAACATGCTCGAGGCCGCGCGTGCGGCCGGCTTTGGCAGCTACGCCCAGTTCCACCGCGTGTTCCATTCGCTGCGTGGAACCACCCCGCGCGCCTACCTGGGCCGCCGGGGCGCGCGCGGTCCCGGCGCGTCGCGATCGTAGTTTCGACAGCACTCAACTTTTGCGCGACCGAGCCTAGGTTTCCCCTAAGAGGAGGTCCCATGCGAGGGTTGAGGCTGGCCGGTGAGGGACCGCGGATGGGATCGAACCGCCTGGCATTCCTAGGCGGGATTGGTGTCGGCTCGACCGCGGCGTGCATGCTCGCGTATTTCGCCGACCCGAGGTTGGGGCGGCGGCGCCGAGCTCTTGCGGGCGCGAAGCTCGCGCATGCGACCCGGAGCGGACGCCAGGGGGTGGGGAAGGCCAGCCGCGGCCTCGCCAACCACACCCGCGGGCTGTGGGCGCGTATCGCCGCGCGCATTCGCACGGAGAGCCCCGCCGACGAGGTCGTCGAACAGCGGGTGCGGGCGGCGCTGGGCCGGCTGTCGCGGCACGTGTCGGCGATCTCTGTGTCGGTGCAGGGCGGCGCGCTGACGCTGACAGGGCCGATCCTCGAACGCGAACACAGGCGCGTCGTGCGCGCCGCGGGGCGCATCCGCGGCGTGCGGTCCGTGCAAGACCAGCTGGAGCGGCACCTTCATTCGGACGTGCAAGGGCTGCGAGGCGGTTCGACGCCCGGGAAGGCGGGCAGCCAGCGGCGCTGCGCGGAGTTCATGAAGGCCGACCCGCAGTCGGTCATGGAGACCGACTCGCTCCGTCAGGCGGCGGAGCTGATGGCGACCGCGAACATCGGGTTCCTGCCTGTGTGCGACGCCGACCGGCGCGTGATCGGAACCATCACCGACCGCGACATCGTGGTGCGCGGTGTGGCCCTGGGCGCGGACCTGGAGAACGGAATGGTCTCGGACGTCATGAGCCGCAACGTCATCGCGTGCCGCCCGGACGACGAGCTCGGGATCGTCGAGCAGTTCATGTCGTACTACCAGGTGTCGCGGATGGTGATCACCGACGAGCGTGACGTCCTGCTGGGCGTCATCAGCCTGTCCGATATCGCCGAGCGCGAGCCGGCCCGACGCGCGGCCCGCACGCTGCGCGCGGTCGCTGCGCGCGAGGCGCCGCGCATCTCGCACTAGCCGCCCCCGCGCGAAGCGCGGGGTCGCGGCTATCTGAAAAAAACAATCGTCGCACACCGCGCCTTCGGCGCGGAGCGATGCTCGATTTTGACCAAATGTTAACAAAGGCTCGACGGCGGCTCCCGTATCGTCGGTGGGGATGACAGGACCTGGGGAAGAGCCACCGGGCGAGGCCAGCGGGGTGCGCCGGAGGGACGGCAGGCGGGGCCTCGCCCGGTGCGCGTGGTGCGCTGAACTGAAGCCGACCTGTTGATGGACGCGCGCATCAACCTCGTGAAGGTGTTCTCGGTGACCAAGGTGAAGGAGCGCGAGGCGATCGGGGAGCAGGTGACCGCCTGGATCGCGGCCAATCCCGCGGTCCAGATCGTCAAGACGGTCGTCACGCTGAGCTCCGACGAGAAGTTCCACTGCTTCTCGATCGTGCTGTTCTGCTCTGCCGTGTGAGCGGCGCTACCGTTTCGGATTCGTTGGCGCGCCCCGACCTTACCGGTGGGAAACGCTGCCTCGATATTCACGCCACGAACGCCGGCATTCGAATTGCTGTGAGGTGAAGCCGGCTAGGCGGGAGGTCGGGTGATGGTGTTCGGCAGGCAACGATTCGCGGGGGTTCTCGGGTTGGTGGCGCTGGCGGGGGCGGTCACGGCAGGCGTCGGTGCCTGCGGGGGCGGCGGCAGTGGCGGGCCGTCGTCGCCGGGCGGCGGCGGGTCGAGCGGCAACCTCAGCCAGCGGCCGAAGCCGGCGGTCGGGCTGTTCGACACCGGCCGCGTTCACGAGGTGTCGCTGATGATCAGCGACGACGACTGGCAGTCGATCATCGCCGATTCGCGGGGCGACGAGTGGCGGCACGCCACCGCCACGTACGACGGCGTGACCCTGGAAGACGTCGGCGTCCGGCCCGCGGGTGAGAGCTCGC
The DNA here is from genome assembly GCA_035607075.1 of Polyangia bacterium. Lineage (GTDB taxonomy): Bacteria > Myxococcota_A > Polyangia > Fen-1088 > Fen-1088 > JADGRB01. Next base: position 3,933 of record DATMZL010001711.1, on the reverse strand, counting down.
GCTTCCCCGGAAACCAGAAGATGTCGATCCGGATCAAGTTCGACGCGTTCGCGGGCGGCGGAAAGTTCGGCGGCTACAGTGACGTGAACGTGAAGGGCGAGTACGACGACCAATCGATGATGCGCGAACGTCTGGCGCTGGGCGTGTTCGCCGCGTTGATGCCGGCGCCCCAGGCGGCGCACACCACGCTGACCGTCAACGGCGCGTCGCGCGGCCTCTTCACGCTGCGTGAGGACTGGGACTCGACGTCAATCGCCGCGCACTTCTCGCCGCCGTTCGGTCCGCTCTATCGCGTGCGCGGGGCGCTTCCGCCCGCGGATCCGTACGCGTACGTCAACGACGATCCGGCGAGCTACGTTCCGCTGCCCTGGGAGCGGCACATCAAGGACACCGCCCGCGGTGATGAGGTCCTTCCGCCGTTCCTGAAGGCGCTGCCCGACTACTCGCAGTTCGAGACGTTCGTCGACGTCAATGACCTGCTCGCCTACCTCGCGGCCGCCGAGCTCGTGATGACGACCGACGGACTGATCGGCGGCTCGGGCGCGTCCGACCACTTCCAGTACTTCGATCCGCAGTCCGGGAAGTTCTTCGTGCTGCCCTGGGATCCCGACAACACGTTCGGCTCGCAGGGCGAGATGCCGACCAAGTCGATCAGCTCGAAGCTGGAGCGGAACGCGTTGACCCTCGTCGTCCTCGACCGGTCGGATCTGCGGTCCGCCTTTCACGCGAAGATCACGGAGGCGATGGCCGCCATTCCTGTGTCGGCGGTTCAGGCGCAGGCTGACATGATCTACAACCAGATCAAGGACGCCGCCCACGCAGACACGATCAAGGCGTTCAGCAACGACTCGTTCGACTGGAGCCTCACCGACGTCAAGACCTTCACCGCGGCCCGCTACGCGAACCTGCAAACGCAACTGCAGTAACAGTAACCGCGTCGCCGCGTCACGGTCCCAGGCGCAACATCAGGCGCGCCATCGCCGCTGCCGTGAGGTTGCCGTCGAGCGCGACAGCCTGTTCCAGCAGCGATCGCCGTTCCTTGGGCCCGGCCACCTGCGCCAGCGTCACGAGCAGCCGCGTGCGGACGTCGGGCTCGGGATTGCGTTCGAGACCCGCGCGGGCGACGACCTCGGCGGCGGCCGGGGCGCCGGCTCGGTTCAGCGCTTCCGCGCGCAGCAGGTAGAGCACCGGGACGTCGGGCGCGACGGCGATCGCCGCAGCCGCCATCCGCGCCCTCTCCTCCGGCGTGGCGCGCCCGTCCTCGATCGTGCGCACGGCCTCGTACGTTTCGTGCGAGACGCGTCCGGCGGCCAGCGCCTCGCCCAGCCAGCGATCCGCGCGGCAGTGAAACCAGCCCGGCGCGAGCCGTTCCGTCGTCGCGTAGCTCGCGACGCCTTCGGCGTAACGACGGAGCTCGAGCAGCGCCAGGCCGGCCAGGTACGTCGGCTCCGGATCGGACGGATCCAGGCGCGCCGCCGCCTGGAAGGCCGCCAGCGCGCGCTGATGATCGCCCGCGTCGCCGTGCCCCATCCCTTCCTCGACGAGCGCGGTGACGGCACCCAGTGAGATGCGGTTGCGCTCGAACTGGAAGCTCACGCTGCCTGTCGGCTTGGCCGGCAACTCGTCGAGCTCCAGCGTCTGCCCGTCGATCACCGCCACGACGCGGACCAACGGTTCGCCCGCCGTCATGCGCGCCGACCGCCGGCGTGCCCAGAGGCTTCGTTCCTGATTTCCGGCGCGTTCGTGGAGCTGTGCCAGGTCGTTCGCCAGCGCGATCGCGTCGCTGTCGTGCCCGAGCCACCGCTGCGCCTCGTGCAAGCTGTTGGTGTACGCGATCTGGCCGTCGAGATCGGCTACTTGGCGGCAGATCGCCAGCGCCTTCTCGAACTGCGCGATGGCGTCAGGGGCGTCGCCCTGGTGAAACCGGCACTGGCCGAGAAGGCCGAGCGTGATCGGGCGGTAGCGATCCGGGCCCGAGCCTGTTTGCCCGTCGGTCTCCGCGAGGATCTCCCGCAGCTGTGCTTCCGCCTGCGCGTGCTGGCCCGCCCCGCTCAGCTCCTGCGCCGCGCGAAGCGCTTGCTCCCAGCGCGTCAGCGGATTGTCGGCGGGCGGCGCCGGCCGTTTGCGCGTGAACCAACCCATCCAGGCCGGCGAGTGTATCCTGTGTCACCGCGTGACGACCACGGGGACACACTCCACGGGCCCGCAGCGCCGCGTGACGGCCGGGATCCCGGCCGTGGTGGTGCCGCCGCCGCGCATCGCCGCGGTGATCCGCAACGTCGCCTGGGTCGGCATCGTCGCGCACGCCGGGTTCGTGCCGTTGTTCGCGCTGCTCGGGCACCCGCGCCTCGCCGTGTTCAACGTCGCCAGCGTCGCGACCTGGATCGCCGCTGCGATCGCGAACCGGCGCGGGCGCAGCACGCTGGCCATGTGGCTGTTGACCGTGGAGGTCGTCGCGCACGCGGTGCTGGCGGTCTCCGCGCTCGGCTGGTCGAGCGGGTTTCAGTTCTACCTGCTGCCGTTGATCCCGTTCGTGATGTTCAACGATCGCCTGGACGGCGCCACCGTCGTCGGGACCTCAGTCGTCGTGTTCGCGACGCTGATCGTCCTGCGCGCGGTCGCGCCGGACGGGGCGGTCGGAGGCGCCGTCGCGCCCATCATGCGCTACGGCAACCTGGCGATCCCGACGCTGGCGCTGGCGCTGGTCAGCTTTTACTTCCGGCGCGCGTCGACGCAGGCCGAGCAACGCATGGAATCGATGGCGCACACCGACCCGCTGACCGGGCTGCTCAACCGGCGTTCGATGGAGCAGCGCCTGCGCGAGGCGGCGCAGGGCTTTCACCGGACCGGGCGTTCCTTCTGCGTCGTGATGGCCGACGTGGATCACTTCAAGCGCATCAACGACGTGCACGGCCACGCGGCCGGCGACCGCGTGCTGCGCGCCGTCGCGGCGTTGCTGGGCGAGCGGTTGCGGGGGCACGACGCGGTCGCCCGCTGGGGCGGCGAGGAGTTCCTGCTGCTGCTGCCGGAGACCGAGCTAGAGACCGCGCGCGACGTCGCCGATCGCCTGCGCGCGGCGGCGGAGGCGGGCCTCCGCGAACGCGCGGGCTTCGATCAGAAGGTCACGCTGACGTTCGGTGTCGCGGTCTTCGATCGCCCGATGCGCGTCGACGCTTGCCTCAAGAAGGCGGACGAGGCGCTGTACGCCGGCAAAGCCGGCGGGCGCAACCGCGTCGTCAGCAGCGCGCCCGCGGCGTAGTCGCGGTGTCCAGCCAGGCGGTCAGCCCGGTCAGATCGATGACGAGGCTGTCACCGTCGACGTGCGTCGGCGGCGTGGTCAGCGGCTTCTCGGCCGGGCCGTGCACGACGTGGCCGTCGGCGCCGAAGCGCGACCCGTGGCACGGGCACTGCCACTCCGTCGCGGCCGCGTTCCAGCCGACGACGCAACCGCGGTGCGTGCAGTGGGCCGTGATCGCCTGCCACGCTCCGCCTGGCGCGGGCGCCAGCAACAACAGATCCGGGTGACCGTTCCCAGGCTTGATCTCCTGGACCTCGCCGGGCTTCATCTGCGCGAGGGCCGCGACGGGGATCTTGAGCTGATTCCCCTCCATCCGTTGCTGGTCCGACGGCAGCACCGGGTGAGATTCGCCTCCCCGCAGCACGGCGCAGCCGCCGAACGCGGCGGTCGCCGCGCCCGCCTCGGCGATGACGAACAATTGACGGCGCGTCACTCCGATTTTTTTCATGGAGCGCAAGCGTAACCATGATCGGAAAGATTCGAAAGTCACCACATCCGGGATCCGGGCTGAGACGCGCGACGCGCGCGCGCAAGCGTTGCGTGCACGCCGAGGCGGGGGCGCATGTCATGCCGGCCCTCGTCGACCCGCGCGGCGAAAACCGGCTGGCGGGGCTGGCACGCACGATGCTGCCCCT
>DATMZL010000943.1:0-3562 GCA_035607075.1 Polyangia bacterium | reverse complement strand
GCCACCCACGCTGCCCGGCTCACGCGCGTTCGAGGTACGTGTACCCGGCCAGGCCTTCCTCGTACATGCGCAGCATCGACCGCGTTTCCTCCAGGCTCATCCGGTTGGCGCGCACGGCGAGCTCGGCGAAGCGGCGCACGCGCGCGACCATGTCTTCGCGCGAGTAGCTGACGTACTTCAGCACGTCCGTGACGGTGTCGCCGGTGACGACGTGCTCGATCTGGTAGCCGCCGCCGTCCGCCAGCGACACGTGCACCGTGTTCGTGTTGCCGAACAGGTTGTGCAGGTCGCCCAGGATCTCCTGGTAGGCGCCGATCAGGAACACGCCCAGGAAGTAGTCGTGGCCGTTCACCGGGTGCAGCTCCAGCACCGACTTCACGTCGCGCCGGTCGATGAAGTGGTCGATCTTGCCGTCCGAATCACAGGTGATGTCGGCCAGCACCGCCCGGCGCGTCGGCTCCTCGCCCAGCCGGTGGATCGGCATGATCGGGAACAGCTGGTCGATGGCCCAGATGTCGGGCAGCGACTGGAACATTGAGAAGTTGCAGAAGTACGTGTCCGACAGCGCCCGCTCCAGGCCCTCCAGCTCCTCGGGCACCTCGCGCATCTCGCGCACGATCTTCAGCAGCTTCTGGCAGATCGCCCAGAAGACGTCCTCCGCCACCACCCGCTCGCTCAGCGACAGGTTGCCCAGGTTGAACAGCTGCAGCGCCTCTTCCTTGTACTCCAGCGCGTCGTGGTACGACTCGAGCACGTTCTTGCGCGAGACCTCCTTGTAGGTCTCGAACAGGTTCTTGACCACGCGCGAGGTGTCGCGGGCGATCTTGTCCGGCGCCTTGCCGACGTCGAACTCGCCGACGCCCAGGATGTCGACCACCAGCATCGAGTGATGGGCGACGACCGCCCGCCCCGACTCGGTGACGATGGTCGGGTGCGGTACGCCCGCCGCGTCACAGATCTCCTGCAGCGAGAACACGATGTCGTTCGCGTACTCCTGCGTCGTGTAGTTCATCGACGAGGCGAAGTTGGTCTGCGATCCGTCGTAGTCGACGCCCAGGCCGCCGCCCGCGTCGAAGTACTTGAGCGGCGCCCCCAGCTTGCAGACCTCGACGTAGAAGCGGCCCGCCTCGCGCAGCGCGTTCTTCACGGCGCGGATGGCGGAGATCTGGCTGCCCAGGTGGAAGTGCAGCAGCTCGAAGCAGTTCAGCAGATCGTTGCTGCGCAGGAAGTTGATGGCCTCGACGACCTCGCGCGTGGACAGGCCGAACTTCGATCGGTCGCCGCCCGACGCCTCCCACCGCCCCGACCCCTTGGCCGCCAGCTTGACGCGGATGCCGATGCGCGGCCGCACGCCGATCTTCTTGGCGGTCTCGGCGATAAGGCCCAGCTCGGAGAACTTCTCGACGACGATCAGGACCGTGCGCCCCAGCTTCGACGCCATCAGCGCGGTCTCGATGTACTCCTCGTCCTTGTAGCCGTTGCAGACGATCAGGGCGTCCTCGTCGTCGAGCATCGCCATGACGGCCAGCAGCTCGGGCTTCGAGCCCGCTTCCAGGCCGTAGTGGTAGGGCCGGCCGAACCGGATGATCTCCTCGACCACGTAGCGGTGCTGGTTGACCTTGATCGGGTAGACGCCCTTGAACTCGCCCTTGTAGCCGTACTCGGCGATGGCGTTCTTGAAGGTTTCGTTCAGCTCGACGATCCGGCTGCGCAGCACGTCCGAGAAACGGATCAGCAGCGGCAGCCCGATTCCGCGCCGCGCGACCTCATCGACCAGCTCCTTCAAATCGATGGCGGGACCGTCGATTCCGGACGGATTCGCCTGCACGTTGCCGGATTCGGCCACAGAGAAATAGTTGTGGCCCCAATACTTGACCCCGTAGACCTCGGCAGAATCCGCGACGTTCCATTTTCGCGGAATGCCGACAGCAGTGCTCATGCCAACTAAATTGAAGACTTTCTTTCCGCGATGCTAGTGAAAACTTCGCGTCGCGGCCGGCCGGACGTCGGTCGGGCGTTTCAGAACTTCAGCGAGATGCCGGCCATGCCGTAGACGAAGTGATCGTTCTTGGCGATGAGGGCGCCGTTGTACGCGTCCATGAACGCCAGCCGCGGCTTGTAGGACAGCTGGTCGGCGAACGGGAGGCCCTCGATCTGGAAGAAGAACGACGTGAAGCGGTCAATGGCGGCGGTGATGCCGATGCCGAAGTAGAGGCGCTGGCCCGTGAAGCGGTGGCCGTTCGACGGATCTTCGCCGTTGAAGAGGCCCATCCTCGCCGTGCTGTCGGTACAGAAGGGCTCCGCGTCGACACCGTTGCTGATCTGCGTCCCGGTCGGGCAGAACTTGTCCGACCAGAGCGAATAGCGCATCGAGCCGTTGACTGTCGCGACGTCGCTGAACGCCAGGCTCGCGATGGCGCCGGCGTCGAAGAAGTAGGTGTCACGGCCGTTGGTGCCGGTGCCCCCGCCGACGTCGCTGCGGACCGCGAGCGAGAACGGCCCCGCCTCGACCAGCTGCATCTTGCCGGCCAGGGCCAGGTTGGCGATGTTGAAGAAGGTCTGGAACTCGACGCCGACGTCGATCGCCGGCTTGGCGACTGCGCCCACCATCAACCGGACCGTCACGTAGTACGGGTAGCCCAGGCCGAAGTCGGCGGTCACGCCGCCCACCGGGTTGGCCTTGGCGCCGAACGACGACATCCCCTGCTTCCGGCGCTGGACCTGCTCGGGTGACGGGCCGCTGGGCAGGGCCTTGAGGTCGACCGAGAACACCTTCTCCCGGCCGCCCTCGATCTTCATCGTCTCCTTGTGGTCGAAGAACCCCTTCAGCTTGAACTCGACGATGTGATCCCCGCTGGCCACCGCGTCGCGCTGCACCGGCGTCTTGCCGATCAACTCGCCGTCGATCTTCACGTCCGCACCCTCCGGGCTGGAGAGGACACGCAGGCTGCCCGTCGCCGCCAGGTCGGCAACCATCGTGATCGCCTGGTTCTCCAGCAGGACGACCTCGCGCTTGAAGTCCGTGAAGCCGTCCTTGTGGACGACGATGTAGTGCTTGCCGGGGTCCAGGTCGTTGCGGTCGATCGGCGCCCGTCCCAAGCTGGAGCCGTCCACGAACACCTCGGCGTTGGGGACCTGCGACTGCACCTTCAGCGACGCGCGCGGCCGGTCGGGCGGCGCGACCTCCATGCGGAAGCTGACGATGGCGTTCTCGCCCGCCGCGACGCGCACCGTCTGTTCCATCGGCTTGAACCGCGTCTTGCGGCCGCCGACGATGTGCTCGCCCGGCTTGATCGACTGCAGCGTGACCGGCGCCTTGCCCTTCGATTCGCCGTCCACGAAGATCTCGACGTCGGGCTCGTTCGAGATGATGCGCAGGCTGGAGTTGGTCGCCGCGCCGAAGCTGGCCGCGACCTTCACCTGCTGGCCAGCGGGGACAGTCACGGTCTGGCGCCAGGGCGGGAACCCGTCCTTCTTCACTTCGACGATGTGATCGCCCGCGGGCAGCCCGCTGATGATGGCGGGCGCCGCGTCCTTGCGCTGCCCGTCGACGAAGACGTCG
>DATMZL010001570.1:0-3035 GCA_035607075.1 Polyangia bacterium | reverse complement strand
GACGTGCTGTTCGGACGGAAGGCGTTGCGCGGCGCCGTCGCGCGCCGCTGAGCGCGGCGACCTGCGTGCGACGAAAGCAGCTGAGCGTGTGGTCGTTGACGAGGCCGGCGGCCTGCATGAACGCGTAGACGATCGTCGAGCCCACGAACGAGAAGCCGCGGCGGCGCAGCTCGGCGGACAGCGCGTCGGAGAGCGGCGTGCGTGCGGGCATGTCGCCGCGCCCGCGGCGGTTGCCCGCGATCGTCTTGCCGCCGATGAACTGCCAGATCCACGCGTCGAACGAGCCGTGCTCGGCCGCGAGGGCCAGCAGCGCGCGCGCGTTGCCGATCGCGGACTTGATCTTGAGGCGGTTGCGCACGATCCCGGAGTGCTTCATCAAGCGGGTGACGTCGCGCTCGCCGAAGCGCGCGACGGCCGCCGCGTCGAAGCCGCGGAAGGCGTCGCGGTAACCCTCGCGCTTGCGGAGGATCGTCATCCAGGACAGTCCGGCCTGCGCGCCGTCGAGGGTCAGCTTCTCGTACCAGCGGCGGTCGTCGTGGATCGGAACGCCCCACTCCTCGTCGTGGTACGCGACCATCAGCGGATCGTCGCCGGCCCAGAAGCAGCGTTTCAGATCGCGCGCCATCGCCGTCGTCGCCGGTCGGACATGCCGGCAATATACGTGGTCACTCGGGCAACGGCGACGACAGCAATTCCTTGTGCTGGTTCTCCAGCGCCGCCAGCTGACGGCTGGCGTGCGTGCTGCGGTAGAACCGCGCCAGCATGCGCCACGCCGTTGGATCGGCCGGGTCCAGCAATATCGCCTGGCGAAGGTGCTGCTCGCCGACCGGGCCCTTGCGCATCGAGAAGGCGATGGCGGCCTGCAGGATGTGGGCGCGGGTCGCGCCCTTGAACTTCGCCAGCGCCGCCTCGCAGTGCTTGGTGGCGATCGCGAGATGCTTCGCCTTCAACTCCAGATCGCAGGTGAGCACCTCGATTGCAGGCGATGCGGGGAAGGCAACGGCCATCTCACCGAGTCGGGCGCGTGCCGCCGCGACGTCGCCGCCGTCGACGAGCTTGCTCGTCTCCCAGAAACCGGCGACGTAGGCCGGTTCCTGCTCCGAAGGCACACCAAGCTTCGCCGCGTCGAGCGGCAGCGCTACCCGGTGGCGGATCGACTCGATGCTGGCCGAGATCTTCTGCGCTTCGGGCGCGGCGCCGGCGCGGCCGGCGGCGGCGTCTGCTTCCGTCAGCGCGCCGATCGCCGCTTCGAGATCCGCGATGCGCACCCACGTCTGGCGATCGAGCTTGCGTTCGCGCGTGTGCTCGACGAGGGGCGACAGCGCCTTCCACGCGTCGACCGCCTGACCCGAGTTCAGCGTATCGACCGCGCGGTTGAAGGCCGCGATGTCGGCGGCGGGGAGGTCGATCGCGTTGGCAGGCACGGGCCTGGCTGCGTCCTCGACCCGCCTCCGGACCAGATCGACGAGTTGCTTCCGGTCGGCGTCCGATCCCTCGCCGGCGGGCAGCGCACTGACCAGCGGCAGGAGATCGGCGCTCTCCGGGTTGCGGGCCTCGCGCGCCGCCAGACGACGCTCGATAACCAGCGCCAGGATGCGCTTGTCATAGTCGGAGAACTCGGTCTGCCGCGGGTCGTACGCCGGGTTCATGATCGCGGTCCGCTCCTCGTGGTGGATCAGGCCCAGCATGTGCCCCCACTCGTGCAGGAAAACGACGATCTCCTTGTGTGCCTTGCGCTCGGTGTAGAGGCGCGCCCTATCCTGAGCCGGGACGAGGTTGAATTCGCGCTCGAACGCGCGGAACTCTTGCTCGTCGTCCATGCCGCGCAGCACGAAGTGGCGCGACAGATACGCGGCCCACCCGATGGCGTGCATCGAAGCCGCCACGCCGTGGAAGGGCGTGACCAGGCCGAGCACGAGGTCCACTTGCGTTCCGTCATCCAGCGCCTCGAGTTCATCGAGCATCGCGTTGCCCAGCGGCACGCCCACGTGGCTGCGTTCCCACTCGCGGAAGCTCTCGACCTCGAAACGGACGTTGAAGACGGCGCCAACGATGGCGTTGATGCGCTGGATTTGCCCCCGCGCTTGCGCCTGCCAGCGGATGACCACGCCCCGGTAATCTCGATCGGCGTAGATCCGGAGTCGGATCGTGCGAACCTGGCCCGCCGGGGCCACAGCGGGCGTCGTGTCCACGCTGCGCGGCGCGAGCCGTCGGACGTCAGCGTCCTGGCAGGCCGCGGGGGTCGACCACCACTGGCAGCCGCCGTCGCCCTCGTCCTTCTTCTTCTTTTTCTCCGCCTGCGCCACACCGGCCGACAGGCACACCAGCATCAACACCCAGACCCGGAAGCCAGCCCGTCGCCGCACGCGCCGAGAATACATGTATCCTGGCGTGGAATGGGCGACGACGAAGCGGAGCTCGCGCGCCTGCTCGACGCGCGCAACGAGCACCCGGAATCGCTGGCTGAAATCGACGGCGAGATCTGGCGCCGCTTCGGCCGCACGCGCGCGGTCCTGGTGCTGGACATGTGCGGGTTCTCGCGCCTGACGATGCGCTACGGGATCACGCACTTCCTCGCGATGATCCGGCGCCTGCAGACCATCGTGCGGCCGGTGATCGCGGCGGGCAACGGCCAGCTGGTCAAGACCGAGGCGGACAACGTGTTCGCGACGTTCGACGACGTGCCGCAGGCGCTGGCGACGGCGCGCGCGATCCAGCGCAGCCTGGACGTGGCCAACACCTTCCTCCCCGAGGACTGGGATCTACACGCCGCCATCGGCATCGGTTACGGGCCGCTGCTGCTGATCGGCGACCACGATCTGTTCGGGTCCGAGATGAACGTCGCCTCCAAGCTGGGCGAGGACGTGGCCGGCCGCGGCGAAATCCTGCTGTCGTCGGCGGCGCGCGAGCGCGTCGAAGCCGAATCCGACACGGTCGAAATCCCCGTTCAACTGTCCGGACTTACGCTGCGAGCTTTTCGTTGTGCTTGAAGTCGCGGAATCGTACTAGTCTCTGGCCTTGATCATTTCTTGAGG
>DATMZL010000596.1:0-6801 GCA_035607075.1 Polyangia bacterium | reverse complement strand
CTGGATCCGCAGCATCATGACGACGTCGGCGCCCTCCAGCGCCGGCTCGATGCGCTCGTGCACGGTCGCGCCCATCTCGGTGAGGCCCGGGGCGAGCAGCGTGCGCGGGGCGGCCACGCGCACGCGCGCGCCCAGCTTGGTCAGCGCCCAGATGTTTGAACGCGCGACGCGGCTGTGGCGGATGTCGCCGCAGATCGCCACCTCCAGCCCGGCGAGCTTGCCCTTGTGCGCACGGATGGTCGAGCAATCGAGCAGCGCCTGCGTCGGATGCTCGTGCGCGCCGTCGCCGCCGTTGACGACGCCGGCGCGAAGCTGCTTCGCCAGCATCTCCGCGGCGCCCGCCAGAGAGTGGCGAACCACCACCACGTCCGGCGACATCGCGTCCAGGTTGCGCGCCGTGTCCAGCAACGTCTCGCCCTTGGTCGTCGACGATCCCGAGCCGGAGATGTTGACCGCGTCGGCCGAAAGCCGCTTCGCCGCGATCTCGAACGAGGTGCGCGTGCGCGTCGACGGCTCGAGGAAGAGGTTGATGACCGTCTTCCCGCGCAGCGTCGGGACCTTCTTGATCGGGCGCTCGGCGATCTCCAGAAATCGCTCGCTGAGCGTCAGGATCGTCTCGATGTCGGCCGCCGCCAGCGGCTCTATGCCAAGCAGATGACGATGCCCGAACGCGCTCACGCCGGACGCTCTCGTAGCACGACGCGGTCGGGCTCGCCACGCTCCGTCAGCATGACCCGCACCGATTCCAGCACCGTGGTTTGCAGCGCCAGGCCGACGAAGTCCGGCTGGATCGGCAGCTCGCGCATGCCGCGATCGATCAGCGCCGCCAGCTTCACCGCCCGCGGGCGTCCGTAGTCGGCGAGCACGTCCATCGCCGCGCGGATGGTGCGTCCCGTGAAAAGGACGTCGTCGACAAGAACGATCGTCCGTCCTTCGATCGGTTCGGGCAGCTCGGTGGGTCCGATCTCCGGCTTGGGCAGGCCGTGAAACACGTCGTCGCGGTACAGCGAGATGTCGACGGCGCCAAGGATGGGCTTCCCCTCTCCTGCCGCGGCGAGCACGTCGCACAGCCGATGCGCGAGGTACGCGCCGCCCGTGCGCACGCCGACGAGGTACAGCGGCTTTTCGCCGTGCGGGACGCGCTCGGCGATCTCGTGCGCCATGCGCCGCAAGGTGCGGGCGATGCCGGCGGCGTCGAGCAGCTCGCGCCGTTCCTTGAGGTCGCTGTCGGGAGGTGGTTTGCGCGGCATCAGAGGTAGTACCTGACGAACAGATTGGAGAGCGCGCCCCAGACGCTGTTGCCGCCGAGCACGCCGACCGACCAGACGCGCGACGCCGCCACGCTCTCGTACTCGAAGCCCAGGCCGGCCAGCAGGCCGACCGACAGGGCGGGCACACCGATGAAGCCCAGGTGCACTTCGGCCTCCAGCACGCCATGCAGCGCCAGCACGGTCGTGCTCCCGTCCGAACCGACGGCGGGCTTGAACCAGACGAGCGCCAGCTCGGGGCTCGCCGACACGGCCAGGTGGCGCCAGTTTCCGAGCAGCAAGCTCAGGCCGACGATCGGGCCGATGCCGAGGTACGTGTCGAGGCTGCGCGTGTCGGTGCGTCCGCTGCCCAGCGCGAACGCAGCGCCCACGTTCAGCGCCATGTTGCGCGTCCACCAGTAGCGCGCCGCGAGCGCGCCCATCGTCACCTCGCACGCCGGCGTGCCGGCGCCCCCGGCCGGACAACCGAGGCCGTCCCGCAACGCGAGCGGCATGGGACCGGGATCGAAACGGCGCACCTCCACGCCGACGTGGCCGACGACGGCGTCGTGATCCGACGCGGCCGCGGTCTCGTCGGCGGTGGGCACCGGGCCGGCCCCGAAGGGCGCGCTTCCCTCCGCCGCTGCGGTCGGGGGTGCGGGCGCGGCGGCCGCAGGCATCGCCACCGGCGCGGCTGCCGGCGGCGTGGTCGCCGCCGTCGGCGCGGGCGGCGCAACGGGCGGTGGCGATACGGGCGGCTGCGCGAGCGCCGAGGCGCTCCATCCGACCCATCCGACCACGCCCACCGCCAGAGCCGCGCGCCGCAGGTGCATGGTGTCTACGGCCCGCCGCCCGCGAGGCACGTGATGGGCGGCGCGGACTGCGTCACCGATTGACACATGTACCCTTCGCTGGCGCGGCTGCACGGGCTCGCGCCGGCGTCATTCGGCTGGCACCTTTCGTAGCAGCCCGAGATCGGCTCGTCGGGCCCGCCGCGCTGGGTGCAGAAGCTGTTCGTTCCCGGACAGGCGTTCACGCCCGACGTCGCCGCCGGATCGCAGCCAAAGGTCTGGCAGTAACCGCCCTGGAAGCGCGGACCGGTCATGCACTCGCCGTCCAGCGGGCAGTCGGTCGGGCGCGAGCACGCAGAGCCGGGAACCGCCGCCTTCTTGTAACAGAGGCCGTGCGTGACGTCGCACGTGTCGGAGCCGTTCTGGAGCCCGGCGCAACCGGCGTCGGTCGTGCAAGCCATCGCCGCGATCGGAACGAACAGCGTTCGGCAGTACCCGGCGACGAGATCGTCCAGCGGATCGTCATACGTGCCGTTGTTGCCCACGACCAGGCGGACGCAGCCCTGGTCGGGTCCGCAGTCGCTGTTCACCTGGCAGACCGCAGAGCAGAACGCGCGGTTCTGGCCACCGCTGACGTGGAAGTCGCGGTCGTAGCATTCACCGCTGCGGCACTGCGACCCGGCCGTGCACGCCGTACCGACCGAACCCGCGCCGCCGGCGCGGCAGATCTTCAGGCTGGTGCGCGCGCCGTAAAGCACGCAGCCATGGGACGGTGGGCACATCGATTCGCGCTGGCAGATCGTGCCGGCGATCTTCGACTCCGGCGTGCACTTCCCGATCATCGCTTTCCGGCCGTCGCCGAGCGCGGGCGTCTCGTATTCGAGGCAGCGCGCCATGCTGGGGCAATCGGCGTCATTGCGGCAAAGCCGCGAGCAGAACGGGCTGCCGGCGAAGCCAGCCGCCTCGATGCACAGCGAATCGTCGGCGCAGCGCATGCCCTTGGTCGCATCCGGCGAGCACGCCGCGCCGAACGCCAACGCAGACGTGTTCGGGTCGACGCACGTCAGCTGGAAGCCATCGTTGCTCGTCAGCTCGGAGCCGAGGATGCAGACGCGGTTTCCGCACAGCGAATCCGCGCCAGACTGCGGGAACTGGTTGGACGGCAGCCCGACCTTCAGCTGGCCGCAGAAGTTGAGCGGGCACTCCCCGCCACCCGCCGCGTCGGCCGGGCAGATGGCGTCGGGACGGCGCATGTCCATGCCTTTGTCCACGCCCCCGTCCTGCCCTGGCTTCCCACCGGCGACGTCGCTGCGACAGCCGGCGAGCGCAGCCGGTAGCAGCAACAAGACACCCAGAACGCGTTTCAAGTCGCCGCCATTATGCCATGATCGGCCTCTCGGAATAATTCCTCTTTGACGAGATCATGGACGCCGCAAACCCGACAGCCGCCATTCTCCTCATCGGCAACGAGATCTTGTCGGGCAAGGTCGACGACGAGAACGCGCGCTTCTTGACCCGCGAGCTGCGCGCCCTGGGCGTCGCGCTGCGCCGGATCGAGGTCGTGCCCGACGTGACCGAGGAGATCGCGGACAGCGTGCGCACGCTGTCGCCGCGCTTCGACAACGTCTTCACGTCTGGGGGTGTCGGGCCGACACACGACGACGTCACGCTGCACGCCGTCGCCGTCGCGTTCGGAATGCCCGTGGTCCGCCACCCCGATCTGGAGGCGGTGCTGCGCGCGGGCTACGGCGACCGCTTGCACGAGCGCGATCTGCGCATGGCCGACATCCCCGCGGGCGCGCGCCTGGAGTACGGTCCGGGCGGACCGGGCGCGGACCGGCGCACGCCCTGGCCGGTCGTCGTTGTCCGCAACGTCTGGATCCTGCCGGGCGTGCCGTCGATCTTCCGGCGCAAGTTCGAAGCGGTGCGCGACCTGTTCCGCGCCGGCCCGATCCACGGGCGGGCTCTGTTCTCGCGCGCCGGCGAGGGGCACATCGCCGGCGCCATGGACGAGGCCGTGGTCGCCTTCCCGGAGGTCGAGATCGGCTCGTACCCGCATCCGGAAGCGCCCGACTACCGCGTGAAGATCACGATCGACGGGCGCGACGCCGGCCGCGTCGACGACGCGGTGGCGTGGCTGGCGGAGCGCCTCGGCGACGCCGTCGTCCGCACCGACTAGCCGCCCCCGCGCGAAGCGCGGGATCGCGGCTACCTGAAAAACAATAGTCGCTCACCGCGCCTGCGGCGCGGTGCGACTAGAAATGTTGTAGAACGCCGCGCATGGCGGACGTCCCACCCGGCGTGAAAGGCATGAACGACATCCTCGCGCCCGAGGTGTCGAAGTGGCAGTTCCTCGAGCAGCAGGCGCGCGACGTGCTGGAGGCGTTCGCCTACCACGAGCTGCGCACGCCCGTGCTCGAGTACACGCCGCTGTTCGTCCGCTCGGTCGGCGAGGTCACCGACGTCGTCGAGAAGCAGATGTACACGTTCGACGATCGCGACGGCCGTTCAGTGAGTTTGCGTCCCGAGGGGACGGCGTCGGCGGTGCGCGCGTACGTCGAGAACGCGCAGTGGAACAAGGAGCCGATCACGCGCTGGTACTACATCGGCCCGATGTTCCGGCACGAGCGCGCGCAGCGTGGTCGCCTGCGCCAGTTCTATCAGGTGGGCGCCGAGGTCTTCGGCTCCGGCGAGCCGTCGATGGACGCCGAGATGATCGCGATGCTCGTCGACATGCTGGTGCGCTTCGGTCTGGACGGCGGCGCGATCGAGGTCGCGGTCAACTCGCTGGGCGAGCCCGAGGAGCGCGAGGCATACCGTGGCAAGCTCGTCGAATATTTCTCGGCGCACCGAGAGAAGCTGGACGACGACTCGCGGCGCAGGCTGGAGACCAACCCGCTGCGCATCCTCGATTCGAAGAACCCCGACGTGATCGCCGTGGCCGCGGGCGCGCCCAAGCTGATCGACGTGCTGAACGAAGGCTCGCGCGCACGCTTCGCGCGCGTGCGCGCGCTGCTGGACGCGCTGGGCGTCAAGCACCAGATCGATCCGGGGCTGGTGCGCGGGCTCGATTACTACACGGGGACAATTTTCGAACTCAAGACGAAGGCAGGCGAGCTCGGCGCGCAGAACACCGTCGCCGACGGCGGCCGCTACGACCGGCTGGTCGCCTCGCTGGACGGACAACACACGCCTGCGATCGGCTTCGCGCTGGGGATTGAACGGGCGCTGCTGGCGATCCCGGCCGCCGCGGAGGGCTACGAACCGGCGCTGGCGGTGTTCTTCGCGCCGATGGACGCGGCCGCGCTGGACTTCGCGCTGCCCATCGCCCACCGCCTGCGCGGCAAGAGCATCCGCGTCGAGATCGAGCACCGGCCGGGCAAGGTCGGCAAGATGATGGCGCGGGCGAACAAGCTCCGCGCGCGCGCCGCGGTCATCATCGGCGGCAACGAGATCGCGTCGGGCAAGCTGACGGTGAAAGACCTCGCCACGGGCACGCAATCCGAGGTCGCGGTCGTAGATCTCGAATCGAAGATCCGCCAACTGCTCGACTAGCTGCCGAAAACCTCACAGTTGCGTGAGCCGTTTTCCGCGGGACGCCCACTCAGGGGGTAAGGTGACGTCCGTGCAGCGCAACCAGATCCCGCTTCGTCTCGTCCCGGCGGACGAGCGGGTCTCGTTCCTGGACGACGTCTACCGCCGCTACTGCCGGTACGTGGCGGCGGTGGTGCTGCGCCTGGACGGACGGCAGGCCGAGGTGGACGATCTCGTGCAGGAGGTGTTCGTCGAGGCCGCGCGCGGCATCCGCCACCTGCGCGAGCCCGACGCGGTGAAGGGCTGGCTCGCCACCATCACGGTGCGCGTCGTGCGCCAGCGGCTGAAGCTGCGGCGCCTGCGCCGGTTCCTGGGTCTCGACGCGCAGATCGATTACGCGGCGCTCATCGACCCGGCGGCGTCGGCGCTGGACAAGCTGCTGGTTCGCGCCGTGTACCGCGTGCTCGACGATCTGCCGGTCGCGGATCGCCTCGCGTTCACGCTGCACCACATCGAGGGCGAGAAGTTGGAGGTGGTCGCGCGCCTGTGCGGCTGCTCGCCGGCGACCGCGAAGCGTCGCATCGCCCGCGCCCACAGCGCCATCGAAGAGCACATGGGAGACGATCGATGAGCGAGTCGCCCGATCTCCTGCGGCGGATCGCGCGCGTCGGCGCGGAGATCGATCCGGCGCTGAGCGATCGTGACGTGGAACGTCTGGTGGCGGGCGGGCGCGCGCGAGCCCGGCGCCGACAGCTGGCGCGGACCGCGCTGGTCTGCGCCGCCGCCGGGGCCGCCGCGGTCATCTTCGTGCTGCGGCGCCCGATCGACGGATCGCATGCGACCGCACCGACGCTCGCGACGGCACCGAAGGGGATCGCGCCGCCAGCCGCCGAGAAGACGCCGGCACGCGCCGCGCCCCTGCGCCTGGCGGATGGATCGGTGGCGACGCCGCTCGACGATGCGAGCGCGATCGCGCTGCGCGAAAGCAGCGCCCGACGGGTGACCCTGGATCTCGTGCGCGGGCGCTGCCGGTTCGAGGTGACACCGCGCGCGGAGCGGGCCTTCTCCGTGCGCGCGGGCGACGTCACGATCACCGTGCTCGGGACCGTGTTCACCGTCGAGCGCGTCGCCGATCGGATCGGCGTCGGCGTCGAGCGCGGGCGCGTGCTCGTCGATTGGGGCACCGGCACGCGCCGGCTGGAGGTGGGCGAGAGCGGCTGGTTCCCGCC
>DATMZL010001467.1:0-10161 GCA_035607075.1 Polyangia bacterium | reverse complement strand
CGACATCTTCGCGATCGGCATCGTGCTGCACGAGGTGTTGACGGGGCGGCGTTTGTTCAAGGGGCAGAACGACGTCCAGACCATCGAACGCGTGCGGCGCTGCGACGTGCCGCCGCCGTCGGCTTCGAACCCGTCGATTCCGCGCGAGCTGGACCAGATCCTCCTGAAGGCGCTGCAGCGCGATCCGGCGCGGCGCTGGAGCAACGCCGCCGACATGGCCGACGCGCTGGACGACATCGTTCACGCGGCGCGCTTCCAGCCCACGCACCTGCAGCAGATTCTTTACGACCTGTTCCCGCCCGAGGGCGGCGCGCCCGCGCCGCGCACCGGCAGCCAGCGTTCGGGGTCGCGATCGGTCGGGGGCGTCTCGGCGAGCACCCGTTCGCGCACAGTTCCGCCGATCGCGCTCACCGCGTCGGGCGCGCGGCCGCTGCCGATCGAGCCCGCGGGTAGCGCGCCCGTCTCGCTGCAGCCAAAGTCGAAGTTCCCGACGGCGCTGGTGGCGGTGCTGGTGCTGGCGGGCGCCGGGTTCGGCGGCTGGAAGTATCTCGGCAACCGCAACGCGACCGACAACCGCGTGACGTCGATCGGTGATCCGGCGCGCAGGTTCCACGTGTTCGTGAAGTCGACGCCGGACGGCGCGGACATCTTTCTCGGCGAGAGCAAGCGGCCGATCGGCGCGACGCCCGTGACGCTGCCGATCGATCTCACGGGCCTCGCGTCAGTGAAGCTGACGCTGAAGAAGGCCGGCTACGAGGACTACGAACAGGTCGTTGTCGACGACACGCCGCTGTCGATCAGCTTGACCCCGGTTGGCGCGCCGCCTCCCGTGCCGGCGGGCGCCGCGGGTGCGCCGGGCGCCGCACCGGACCAGACGGGCGGCGCGGGCAAGGACAAGGACAAGGACAAGGATAAAGACAAGTCGGGCAGCTCGGGCAAATCGTCACGCCACCGCAGCAAGAGCGGATCGAAGCCGGCCGCGGGCTCCGGCGACGGCGACGAGCCCAAGGGCGAGATAACCGAGTAGCGATGTTCCGCGGGCGCGTCGTCGCCGTCGTCATTCCCGCCTGCAACGAGGCCGACAAGATCGCGGCCACCATCCGCTCCGTTCCAGCGTTCGTCGACCACATCATCGTCGTCGACGACGGTAGCCACGACGCCACCGCCAGGATCGCATCCGCCTCCGATCCCCTCGCCCCACGAAGCTCCGATCCCCTCGCCCCGCGAAGCGGGGAGAGGGTTCGGGTGAGGGGCCGCCTCGAAGTCATCGTCCATCCCACCAACCGCGGTGTCGGCGCCGCGATCACGACCGGCTATGCGCGCGCGCTCGCGCTCGGCGCCGAGGCGATAGCCGTGATGGCCGGCGACGGCCAGATGGATCCCGCGGACCTGCCGCCCTTGCTGGCGCCCGTCGTCGACGGCCACGCCGACTACGCCAAGGGCAACCGCTTCGCGTGGCCGGGCGGCTGGCGCGCGATGCCGGCCGCGCGCCTACTCGGCGGCGGCGTGCTGTCGTGGCTCACCAAGCTCGTCTCGGGTTACTGGCACATCGGCGACTCGCAGTGCGGGTACAGCGTCGCCTCGCGGCGCGCGGTGCTCGCGCTCGGCTCCGATCTCTTTCCGCGCTACGGCTACCCGAATGACCTGCTCGCGCGGCTCGCGGCGGCCCGCCTCCGCGTGGTCGACGTTCCAGTTCGCCCGGTCTACGGACCGCGCTGGCGTTCGGGACTGCGCCCGACGCGCGTCGCGCTTCCGATCGCGTTGCTGCTGCTGCGCGCGACCGGCCGTCGCATCCGAGCCCGCTTGCGCGGCGCGCCCACCGTCGACGACGCCGCCGAGGCGCAGGTGCCGTCGTGAGGATCGGCATCCTCACCACGTCGTTTCCGCGTCACGCCGACGATTACGCCGGCAGCTTCGTCGGCGATCGCGCGCGACAGCTGCTCGCGGAGGGACACGCCGTCGACGTGCTGGCGGCGGGCGACGGCGTCGCCGCGCGCGAGCTCGAGCACGCGCGGCTGACGGTCACGCGGATCGCGCCTCACGCTGACCTTCACGCTGCAGGTTTGTTCTACGGCGGAGGCGCGCCTGAGGCGCTGGAACGCGGGGGCCTGGCGAGCTGGTTCGCGGCGGCGCGATTCTCGGTGTTGCTTGCCGGCGCAACGCGGACGCGCGCGCATCGCTACGACGTCATCGAATCGCACTGGCTGGTCCCGAGCGCGCTGGCGGCGCTGGCGGCCGCGCCGGACCACCGCGATCAGCGCGCCTACGCGCACTCGGGCGACGTCGCGCTGCTGGAACGCATCCCGCTCGGACGCACGATCGCGCGCCGCCTGGCGCGCGGCCCGATCGCGATTCGCTTCGTCAGCGACGCGCTGCGGTCGCGGTTCGCTGCGCTCGCGGGCGTCGCGGTCGGCACCGTCGAACCGCTGGCGCCGCTCGCGCACGAATGGGCGCCGCGCGCCGGCGTCGACGGCGCGCGCCGCCGCCAGCTCGGCCTCACGCGTCCTCTGGTGCTCGCGGTCGGGCGCCTGGTGCCCATCAAGGGCCACGACCGCTTGCTGCACGCGTGTGCGCGCGTTCAGTCCACGGCACCGGACCGTGCCGGTGCCCTCGACGTCGTGATCCTCGGCGATGGACCTGAACGCGCCCGCCTCGGCCGTCTGGCGGACGAGCTCGGCGTTCGCCTGCGCCTTCCCGGATTCGTACCGCGCGCGGAGGTAGCCCGTTGGTTGCGGGCTGCTGACGTCTTCGTGCAGCCGTCGATCGCGCTCGCCAACGGGCGCAGCGAGGGGGCGCCCTTTGCGACCGCCGAGGCACGCGCTGTCGGCGTGCCGGTCCTCGTAGAAAGCGACGTCGCGCGGCTGGCGGACCACCTGGCGCGAATTCACACAGCTGCCACGGGCGTGTAACCGGATACGCACGTCAGGGTCCTGGCGCGTAGGCGGCTTCGCGGTTTGCGGCCGATTACGACATCTAAGATGCCGTAATTACTGGGCGGTGCGCGCCGGCACGCCTCCTGCTGGTTTTAGTCCCCCGCGAGGCCCCCGCTTGTCGCAACGCCTTCATAGCGAGCCCGAGCTCTCCGTCGTCATTGCCGTTGGCGACCAGGAAGACTCGATCGGCCATCTGATCCGCAACGTGGCGTCACATCTGTCGCGCCTCGGCCGTTCGTTCGAGATCCTGATCGTCAACGCGGGCAGCGGCGATAACAGCCTGTCGATCGCCAGCGTGCTCGCCTCGACCGCGCCCGAGATCGAGGTGCTCGCGCGCGATTCCCGTGGTCGCGCTTTCCTCCGCGGCACGTCGGAGGCGCGCGGCAACGTCGTCGTCCTGATCGACGCCAGCAAGCCGGTCTCACTGGCGCCGCTCGCCTGGGCGCTGTCCCGGATCGCGACGGGCCGCGACGCGGTCGTGCTGCGCGGCCGCTACATCGTCGCGCGCCGCCTGGCCGTGTTGCCGGTCGTGGTGCGGGCTGCGGGTCCGGGCGTTCTGTTCGAGGCGGTCTTCGAGCAGCGCGCGCAGGAGCTGGGCATCGACATCGTCGGGTCGCGCTCGCGCCGTCCGGTGCCGCTGTTGCTGCGGCCGGTTCTGCGCTTTCTTGCCGCGTGATCGGCCGCGTGATCAGCCGCCTGTCGACCGCCTGATTTGGCGGCCTGAACCCGTTCGACCCGCGTCGACGGCATGTGCTAACCTCCGTTGACGGTGTTGAGTTTCGTCTTTGCGATACTTGGGCTCGCGCTTCTGATCGTTTTGCACGAGGGCGGGCACTTCCTGGCGGCCCGCCTGTGCGGAATGCGGGTCGAACGGTTCTCGATCGGTTTCGGGCCGCCGCTCGCCAGCTTCAAGCGGTGGGGCACGATCTTCCAGGTGGCGCCGATTCCGCTGGGTGGCTTCGTGCAGATCACGGGGCTGAACCCGAGCGAGGAGTTCGACAAGACCGATCCGATGGTCTACCCGAACCGGCCGCGCTGGATGAGGTTGTTGACCGTCGTGGCGGGGCCGGCGGCGAACTACCTGACGGCGATCGTGCTGGTCTTCATCGTCTTCATGGCCTACGGCGTTGCGCCCAAGACGCAGCAGATTGATGACGCGCCTGCGAACCGCCCGGCAGCGATGGCGGGCTTGAAGGCAGGCGACGTGCTGGTCGAGGCGAATGGCCAGAAGGTCGACACCGAGCACCCGATGCCCGACGTGATCCGCGCGAGCCAGGGCGCACCGGTCAGCGTGAAGGTGCTGCGCAACGGCCAGCCGCTGGTCATCAGCGTCAAACCCGAGCTGAACAAGAACGTCTACCAGATTGGCATCGCGATCGGACCGCACGGCGAGCGGACGCCGGCGTCGTTCGGGATGGCGGCCAAGGAAGCTGTCGTCTACCCGTACTACGCGTCGGTCGAGATCCTCGACGGTCTCTACAACATGATCCGCGGCAAGGTGTCGGCGGAGCTGTCCGGCCCGGTCGGGATCACGAAGCAGATCGCGAAGGCCGCCAGCCGGGGGATGGTCTACTTCATCTCCATGCTCGCGATGCTGTCGGTCTACCTCGGCCTCTTCAACCTGCTGCCGCTGCCGGCGCTGGACGGCGGGCGGGCCGTCTTCCTGGGGCTCGAATCGATCACGCGCAAGCGCGTCGACCCGCGGATCGAGGCGGCCGTTCACACGGCGGGCTTCGTGTTGCTGTTCGGTGTGCTGCTGGTCGTGACGTTCAAGGACATCTTCGGGAAGGGCAGCTAGCGGGGTCGCGTGGCGCGAGGGCGCCGTCGGGGTGAATCCAGCAGGATTCACCAAGGGCTGGTCGGCGAGCGCGCGCTGGTCGGGACCACCTACCTCGCCGACCCCGAGCTGCGGCGCGAATACGCGCGCGATATCGCGCCGCGGACGCGGGCCGCTCTGGGCAAGATCCTGGCGGAGGTCTTCGCCGGCGACACCGCACCGCCCGGACGCGCGATCGATCTCGGCGCCGGCACGGGCGCGGTGGGCGAGGCGCTGCGCGGGCGCTTCGGCGCCGACATCGATGTCGTGGGCGTCGACCGCGTCGCAGCGCCCGGGATCGTCAGCGGGGATCTCGCCCGCGCGCTGCCCGCCGTCGACGGGCGCTTCGATCTGATCGTCGCCGCGCATTTGCTGGGCGAGCTGTTCGTCGATCGCCCGCTGGAGGAACGCATCGACGAGCGCGCGCACCGCGTGCGCGCCTGGACGGACGCGTTGCTGGCCCCCGGCGGAACCGTCATTCTCGTCGAGCCCGCGCTGCGCGAGACGTCGCGCGAGCTGCTCGCCGTGCGCGATCAGCTGCTGGCGCTGTCCGATCTGGAGATCGTCGCGCCCTGCTTCTGGACCGGCGCGTGCCCCGCGCTCGCCCGCGAGCGCGACTGGTGCCACGACGCGGTCGAGATGACCGGCGCGCCGCGTGTGGACTTCAGCTACCTCGTGCTGCGTGACCGCTGGAAGCCCCTCCCCGGTCAGCTGAACTATCGGATCGTCAGCGATCCGCTGCCCGAGAAGGGCCGCCTCAAGCTTTACGCGTGCGGGCCCACGGGCCGCCACGCATTCATCCGCCTCGACCGAAACGAAGCGCCGCCGAATGCCGCTTTCGCGAAACTGGTCCGCGGCGACATCGCCCGGATCGCGGGCGCCATCGACGCGAACGACGGCATGCGCGTCGAACCGACGACCGCCATCGCCATCCGATCCCCTCGCCCCGCGAAGCGGGGAGAGGGTTAGGGAGAGGGGCCGTCGGCCCGCCTACGTGCCGGCGGCGTAGTCGTCGTTGTAGGCGATCTGTTCGGCCGTCAGCGCGTCGATCGACAGGCCCTGCGTGGTCAGCTTGATGCGCGCCAGCTCCTGGTCTTGCTCGGGCGGCAGCTCGGAGACGCCGGGCTTCATGCCCTTGCCTTCCTTCGCCAGCTTGCAGAGCGCCAGGTACTGGTTCGCGAACGACATGTCCATGACCTCCGACGGGTGCCCCTCGGCGGCGGCCAGGTTCACGAGCCGCCCCTGCGCCAGCACGTAGACGCGGCGGCCGTTCTTCAGCACGTACTCCTCGTTGGCGTGCCGGATCTCGCGCTTGGACTTCGCGCGCGCTTCGAGGTCGACGAGGTTGATCTCGCAGTCGTAGTGGCCGGTGTTGCAGACCAGTGCGCCTTCCTTCATCACGTCGAAGTGGCGGCCCACGATGATGTCCTTCATCCCCGTCGCCGTGATGAAGATGTCGCCCAGCTTGGCGGCGTCGTCCATCTTCATGACGCGGAACCCGTCCAGGGTCGCCTTCAGCGCCGCGGTCGGCTTGATCTCCGTGACGATGACGTTGGCGCCCAGGCCCCGCGCGCGGATGGCCACGCCGCGGCCGCAGTGGCCGTAGCCGGCGACGACGAAGGTCTTGCCCGCAACCAGCACGCTCGAGGCGCGCAGGATGCCGTCCAGCGACGACTGCCCGGTGCCGTAGACGTTGTCGAAGTCCCACTTCGTCTCGCTGTCGTTGACCGCGATGACGGGGTACAGGAGCTTACCGGCCTTGCCCATGGCGCGCAGGCGGTGGACGCCGGTGGTCGTCTCTTCCGTGCCGCCGATGACGTCCTTGGCCAGGTCCTTGTAACGGTCGTGGACGCGGAAGATCAGGTCGGCGCCGTCGTCGAGCGTCAGCGTCGGCTTCATCTCGAGCGTCTTGTCGATGCACCAGTAGAACTCTTCCGTCGACAGACCGTGCCACGCGTAGATCGACGTCCCTTCGGCGGCCAGCGCGGCCGCGACGTCGTCCTGGGTCGACAGCGGGTTGCAGCCCGACCATGACACCTCGGCGCCGGCGGCGCGGATGGTGCGGATGAGGACCGCGGTCTCCTTCGTGACGTGAAGGCAGCCGGCGACCTTCATCCCGCGCAGCGGAAGGTCCTTCTTGCCTGCTTCGCGCAGGTGCATGAGCACGGGCATGCGGCTCTCGGCCCATTCGATGCGCAGCCGTCCCGCATCAGCCAGCTTGGCGTCGGCAATCTTGAAGTTCGACATCCGCGGGACCCTACTTTCGGGTCCCCGCGGAGTCAAGCAAAGTCCGCGGAAATCATTTACAATTGGCCACTCTCCCCGTCCCGAATGCACTCCCACCTGGCGCTGGAATGGGCGGCCGCCTGGCCGCTTCCCGCGATCGCGATCGCGCTGCTCGTGGTCCTCGCCTTCTTGCGGCCGGTCGTGGACGTCGCGGAGCGCGGTCGCGTCAAGGCGGGAATCTTCTTCGCCGGCGCCTACTTGGTCATGACGCTGGCGTTCGGCCTGCTGGGCAGGCCGATGCCGACTGCGCAGCAGCACGACTGGCTGCGCGTGATGACCGTGCTGCTGCTCTGCTTCGGGATCGTCATCGCGGGCAGCTTGTTGCTATTCGACGTCGTCCTGCGGCGGCGCCAGCTGCCGCGGATCCTGCAGGATCTGGTGCAGGCGATCGCCTACCTCATCGTCGCGGCGATCGTGCTCACACGCTCCGACGTCGACGTTACCCGCGTGTTCACGGCGTCGGTGCTGACGACCGCTGTGCTGGGCCTAGCGCTGCAAGACACGCTGGGCAACATCATGGCCGGTCTCGCCCTGCAGCTGGAGCGCGACTTCGAGATCGGCGACTGGATCAACCTCGGCGATCGCAACGCGCCCGTCGTCGGCCGCATCCGCGAGGTGCGCTGGCGCGCCACCACGATCATCACACGGGACGGCGACCTGATGCTGATCCCGAACTCCGCGATCACGCGCGCGATGCTCACGAACTACAGCCGGCCGACCTCCGCGCACCGGCAGTGGGTCACCGTGCGCGTGCACTTCCGCCACCCGCCCGCGCGTGTGCGCGAGACGATCGTCGACGCGGTCCGCGTGCTGTCGTTCGTGCGCGCCGAGCCGGCGCCCGACTGCCTGCTGCAGGAGTTCCGCGAGGACGCCTGCACGTACTCGTGCCGCTACTGGATCGACGACGTGCAACGGACCGATAACCTCGCCAGCGACGTGCGCAGCGCGATCTGGTACGCGCTGCACCGGGCGGGCATGGAGATCCCGTTCCCGTCCCGCAACATCAACGTCACCGAGATGAACGAGGACCACGTTCAGCGCAAGCGCGACGAAGAATACGCGCGACGGGTCGACGCGCTCTCGCGCGTGGACGTGTTCCGGGCGCTGGACGCCGAGAAGATCGACCGCCTGTCGCGCCGCCTGCGCCACGTCGTCTTCGGCCCGGGCGAGGTGATCCTGCGCCAGGGCGATCCGGGCGACTCGCTTTACGTCGTGCGCGGCGGACAGGTGGCGGTCCAGATCGGCGTGCTCGGCGCCTCGAAGGAGATCGCGACGCTGAACGACGGGCAGTTCTTCGGCGAGATGTCGCTGATGACCGGCGAGATGCGCGCCGCGACCGTTGTCGCGAAGACCGACGTCGAGTGCTACATCGTCGACAAGGAAGCGTTCCAGGAGATCGTCCACGAGAAGCCCGAGCTGGCCGGAACGATCAGCGACATCCTGTCGCGCCGGCAGGTCGACCTGGGCGCGAAACGATCCCTGACGCCGGTCCCGAGCGCGGCGCACACCAACCAGCTCCGCTCGAAGATCGCCGCGTTCTTCGGAATCGGCGGGAAGCCGCGGAGCTAGGACCGCTAGGACCGCAGCCGGGAGAGCGCGGCGCGGATTCGCCTCGTCGATCCCATCAGCCCGCGGCACGCGCGGGGCGGTAGGGCGGCCAGGAGGGTCATCGCCGTTTGCGTCAACGGGTCGACGAAGGGCCGCGCCCGCTCCAGCAGACGGTGGGCGTCGTCGCCGCGTCCGTTCTCGACCAGCGCCACCGCCAGCGACACGACCGCCGCGCGGTACTGGCGGACCAGGTCCGGCCGAATGGGCGTGAGCGCGGGATCGTCCACGCAGCGCCGGGCGACGAACTCCTGCTGCGTCAGCGCCTTCAGCCGGCCTGCGCTCGAGGTCCACGAGCGCGTCTCCGACTGGCCGTGGATCCGATAACGCGTGAGGCGGCGCGGGTCGTAGAACGCGCCCGCGCCGGTGCGCGCCGCCAGGTACGTGATCCACGCGTCGTAGTACGTCCCGACCTCCGCGGGGAAGTCGGTCCAGTCGATCGCCGACTTTCGAAACACCGCCGCCATCGCCGCCGGCAGGACGCGGGTGACCAGCGCGAGGTCGAGGAACGGACGAAGCACACCCGCCGGCAGTGCGTCGCGGTGCCAGAAGCGCGTGTTGCGGTCCGCCTCCGCTTCGTTGAGCCGACCGTCGGCGTCGATGATGGCGTGGTCGCAGAACGCGACGCTCAACGTCTCGTCGCGCTCGAGCGGCGGCACGAGCGCGGTCAGGAAGCCGGGCTCCCACTCGTCGTCGTCATGCAGGGTGGCGACGTACTTGCCGCCGGCGCTCGTCATCGCGCCCCAGATGTTTCGGCCCATCCCGAGGTTGACCGGGTTGCGAACGTATTTCAGGCGCGGATCGCTGAACTTCGCCACCGTCGTCCCGAAGACGTCCTCGGTGCTGGCGTCGTCGGAGACGATGACCTCGATGTTCGCGTAGGTTTGCGCCAGCGCGCTGCGAAGCGCGCCTTCGAGGTAGCGGCTGCGATTGAAGGTGGGGACGACGACGCTGACCAGCGGGGATTCGCGCTCTCCGTCGCGCGGCGGCGGCATGCACGCTTTTTGGCTGGGGTGCCTGTCACTGTCAACTGCGATCGGATAACGTCAGCCGATGCGCTTCTGGAGCGAGCGGCTGCCCTACCTCGAGGACTTCGCGCGGAGTCATCGCGTGCTGCACCTCGGTCCGGGGCGCCACGAATGGGTCGGCGTCTCCGTCGACATCGCCCGGGACGTGCGCCCCGACGTCGTGGCGGATCTGAACCGTCCGCCTTACCCGTTCCGCGACAACAGCTTCGACGCCGCCTATGGGTTCTCGATCATCGAGCACCTCGACAACTTCTTCGGCGTGTTTGCCGATCTGCATCGGGTGCTGAAGCCCGGGGGATTCGTCGCGTTGCTGACGCCCCATTTTTCCAACGTCAGCTCGTACATCGATCCGTCGCACCGCTTGCACCTGTCGGTCCGGTCGTTCGACTACTTCGTCGAGGGAACGAGCCTCTACGACAGCTACGGCTTCTACAGCGGGGCGCGTTTCCGCGTGCGCGAGCGACTCCTCATGCTCCAGCCGCCCTGGAACCAC